>DATJPP010000019.1:0-8335 GCA_035506355.1 Candidatus Margulisiibacteriota bacterium
AAGACCTTGCTTTCCTATAACCGCCCTGAAAGGATCCCCCAGGCCTTCTTCCTTATACTGCACCTTGGGCCGGGAGATAATTTCATCGGACTCCTGGGCCTTGCTTTCAGCGCTATCTGCATATGAGCATCGCAGTATACCTGCTACCGCTAACGCCGCAAAAATTAGAATATTAATACTCATCCCTGGGGAAATTTTTGCCATTTTTAATTGGTAAAATACAGATTACTTATCCTTATATTAGCGGTTAATTGTTTTCCGGAGGATTCGATTTTCAAGGAAACTGATTCTATTATAAAAAAATCCTCGGAACTTTCCAGTTTGCTGATAAACTTGCCTACAGCATGGTAGCTCTTGGCAGAAATTACCAGGTCAAAGGGAAGCTTGGAATAATTCTGATGGCTCTGTTCGCTATCCGGCTTGATGGATACAATATTGACTTCGGCTTCACCGGCGTAAGAATTAATACTGGCCATGATCAGACCCGGGTCTTTCCTTATCAGGCTGTTTTTATATAGGCTTATTTTCTTCTCCAGCTTGTTAATATTCTCTATCTCTTTGTTCTTTTTCGCCTCGTATTCTTTCTTGTTGCGCATGGAAGATATGGCGCTATTCTGCCGTTGATAAATATTACTGGAAATAATAAGCGCGATGATTATGACAAAGATATTTATAACCTTATTTTTATGTTTGTTAACCAGCGCGGTTGAATCCATTATCTCTTCTCCTGAAAATTCCTGCAGGAAACTAAAAAGTTAGTCACCGAATAACCCTCTACACTTCCGCGGTTCAAGGAAACGATGTTGATATAGTTGAAACGCGCGGCAAAATATGGATTAGACTTTAAACTATTGAGAAACGAATTGACGCTTTTAAATTCCCTATCGCCGTTATCCAGGTAAACCGAACCTTCCAGTATAAGCTCGGCCTTATTCTCTTCGTTCTTCTTGAAAGCAACCCCATTAAGCCACATCCCTTGCGGCATAGCCTTGGGTATCACATTCAAAGGCTCTGTGATCAGAAGCTCATTTCTGACCAAATTATCCAGCTCGGTCAATTTATTTTTATATTTATCTCTGATGGCGACCAACCCGTCGTAACTGGCATCCGGGCTGGCGACATCGCCGCTCCCCTGGCGCGCCAAGATAACTTCGCTTAATTCTCTTTTAAGCAGCTGCGTGCGGTATAACCCGAAACCAAAAGTAACCAAGCAGATAAGCACCGCTACGGCAATTACGCCGTAATCTATCCTTAAACCCTGGAATATCGTGAATATCTCATCCTGCACTGCCCTATCCTTAGAAGCCCTTGCCTTTGCCTTAACTGCCAGGACATTCAACTTTACCTTTGTGTTTATCGTCTTGGCCAGGGAAACACCGTAGCCCTTCACCAGGCCAAGCGAGAAAACTGCCTGCCTGCCGGTATTCTTACCCATATCCAC
This sequence comes from Candidatus Margulisiibacteriota bacterium, assembly GCA_035506355.1. Lineage (GTDB taxonomy): Bacteria > Omnitrophota > Gorgyraeia > Gygaellales > Profunditerraquicolaceae > DATJPP01. Next base: position 1,442 of record DATJPP010000019.1, read on the forward strand.
AAACTGCGGGGATAGCCCTATATCTGAGATGAGGTTTTCAAAATCCCTGCGGTGCTCCTGGTCAGAAACCAATATTATCTTTTGAATATTTTTGGAAGGAAATTTACGTTTGTAATAATCCAGAGATATGCGCATCTCTGTTTTTAGCTTCTCAAGGATAACGCTGGCATCCCCTGCTTCCTGCGGGCTGATAAAATCCCCCGGCTCCTGGCTCAAGGTTATATCTCTGCTGAATAAGGGTAAACCATTCTCCAATACTACGAAAATAGCCTCATCTTGACCTACCATGTCAACTGCTATAACCCCCACTACGCCCCTGCCGACCACTCCTGCTGCCTTAAGGGCGCGCAAGACGCTAAAACCGGAATATTCAATTCTGCTGATCTTCATATTCAGCTGGTTGATTATAGCAATATACCTCTCCATTATCTCCTTTTTGATCCCCATAAAAAGGACGAGGTTGCTGCGGCTTAACTTATCATATTCCAGCTGAAAATCGGATACCAGGTCTTCGACTTTAAAAGGGATATATTTCTTTGCTTCAAAATTTATCGCGTTTTGTAATTCTTCCCTGGGAAGCAAAGGCATCTCGAAGGTGCGGATGATCAGGTCTTTACCTGAAAGACAAAGGCTTACCTGCTTAGCCTCAATCTTATTCTTCCTTAACTCCGCCTTAAAGAGCGCGATTATCTCGATAAGCCTTACTTCATCAGGGACCTTTTCTTCCAGGTCCCCGCTAGTAATGGTTGATTGGGGTAACTGGGCATGGTTTATCAGCTTGGAGCCTTTTGTCTCCACGATACTGATTACCTTGGGCCCGAAATAAATGCCTAAAGAATTCATTGCTGCTTATCTCCCGTGCGAATGAGGCGCCTTCTGCTTTTTAGCCAATTATCCACGTCGCGACGATCAAATCTCCAAACGCCACCGACCTTAATCCCGGCGATCTTACCCTGGTGTAGCCAGTTATAGATTGTCTGCTTCTGAAGCCTAAGATAATCAGCTAGCTCATCAATATCCATTAATCTTGACATATATTTATACCTTCCTTTGTAATAAACTACATTGGAATTAATTAGAACATAAAAAACTTAATTTGTCAATGATTTTCTTATATATTCTTACTTAAACTTACTTGTAAGAGAAAATCAAGATTAAAATACCTGTATATTTAAACATATATTTTGATAATATTCTTACTTAGATTATAATGGATTTACTTGAAGGATTTAATTAATAACTAGAGGGGTAGGATACTGTAGCATTGATACAGGCTACTGTCCCTGCAGGCGGATTCAGGCATCCGGATGAACCAGGAGGTATAAAGGTGATCTTCACAGGCTGGATAACCGAGGGCGGGAAATCCGGGTCAGTTAAATCGCATCCGGTCCCGGGGGGGCAATTGGATATTGGCTGGAATGCCCCGCTCTGGGTACGTAAATCTTCTTTAGCAATATTAATACCCGCCAAGCAGGCATAATAAGCCTGGATACGGCTTACTTGATGATGCGTGAGCTTGTACTGACTGGAGATAATATTGAGGATAACTCCGGCAAGGACCACGGTAACCATAACCGTGGCTAAGACAATAAACAGAATCACCCCTTTTTTACCTACGAGGGCGTTAGGCATCCTTTCTTAAGGCGATCCTATAATTGCTCTTATCTATCTGGCTTAAAATGACGTGCCCTTCCCTGGCAAGCCAACCCAAGCTCATCAGAACATTGTCGCGCGGCTTATCTATGCCTCTTATCAAATCCGACAGGATAACTTCTCCGTGCTGGTCTAAGAAGTGCCAGATATCTCCGGCTACTATGCCTATTTCAGTGATCATCTCTTAGCCTCCTAAACTCTGTTAACCCCGTTATCGGAGTTTATACCCCTCAAACCCCGTACCAGGAGTATTAATTGAAATAAATTATTATTGAAATTATTATAGCAACAAAATTAACCCGGTCAACTACTTTTTATTGTAGTTTCCACAGCGCGGACAGACTGAAATCGAGTCTTCCCTGGTGTTTACATAAGTATAAGTGCAGATCGAGCAGAACCAGATAAATTTTGGGTTTAAGGTCAAATCCTTATCTTTCTCTTTCCTGCCTGATATCCAGCCGATTATCAGCGGACTTAAGAAGAGTAAGGCATATAAACCCACAGCCAGAGAAAAATCGATATTAATCATTTTTTGCAGAGAGGTCAATCCTGGCTATTTGCCATTTATTCAAAGGGAACCTTGACTGCTGGATAAAAAGATAATACTCGATGTAGCGCATGGTTAAGAGGTCAACTTCAAGATTACCGGAAGAGATCTTCCTCTTCACCACTATAGAGTTCCTCTCTCCCGATGAGATTATATTGAATGCCAGCTCCACATGGGCGATCTGCCTGTCCCTGAAATAAAGGTTGAAATTATAGGGGAGCAAGGGATGGAATACTATTGCCTGCTCCCTCTTATTGGGGATAAAATAATCCGGTACTTTCATACCGGCGAAGATCGCTTTTTCAAAACCAAAACCCGAAGACAGGTGCGGTTTGATATGATTGGTGGCGGTACTTAAGTAAGCCCTTGTATCAGGCAAGGCAGGTATTATATCGCTCCTCAGTCCCGGGCTTAAACTAGCAGGCAGGGGCTTCTGGTTAAGCTGAGGAGGAAGAAAAACCTGGCCCCAAAAAAATACCGAGCCATAATCAACACTAGGCATCTTCCTGCCGAAAGAGAGGCTAAAAAAGCTGAAAACCGCAAGGTGACCGAGTAAAGAAATACCTAACGCCTTCCTAAGGCAGAGGGTCGTCATTCCTGATTTGTAGCAATATTTATTTCTCTTATGCCGCTATCCCTGGCTAAATCCCAAATCTCAACTACCTTCCCCAATGAAACCTTCCTGTCTGACTTGATTAAAATTGGTTGCCCTCTCTTGCCGAGCCCCTTGAGCAACCTGCTTAATTCCTGGTTGGTAACGGCTTTCCCGTTTAAATAAGTCGCGTTTTCTGCGGTGACTGATATTTCAACGTTCTTAAGGCTGACCGCCTCGCTAGTAACTGCCCTGGGTAAATTAACCGCTATCCCGGGCTGCGCTATAAAACTTGAAGTCAGCATAAAGAACATCAACAATAGAAAAACTATGTTTATTAGCGGCGCGATATCTATCTGCCTGAGACCATGCTCTAATTCAAGGCGGCCCTTAAATCTCATCCTGAAGCTCCCGGTTTATTCCGTAAGAAAATTTACCAATTCCGTAGACGCCTTCTCCATCTCCAATATGAAATGGTTTATGCGGTTCACCAGATAATTATAAAGCACAAAGGTGGGAATGGCTACGAGTAGGCCGGCAGCCGTAGCCAGCAATGCCTCCCAGATACCTCCTGCAAGGTCTGCCGGTGAAACGGGATGAAAAGTTGCGGCCTTTGCCTGGATAGTCTGAAAACACCTGATCATCCCGGTAACCGTACCGAGCAGCCCTAAGAGCGGAGAAATATGAGCTATGGTGGCAAGCGTAGGAAGATTCTTTTCAACACGCGGAATTTCATATAAGGAAGCGTCCTCTATTGCCTCTATGATCTGTGGACGCGGACGGTCATATTTGAGAATACCGGCCTTTAATATATGTGCTATCGGGCTCTTAGATTCTTCGCAGACCTTCAACGCTTCCTTGGTTTCATGGCGTTTCATTTTATCCAGAATCTTTTCCAGGAATTCCTGGGTATCGATACCTATATAATGTAAATGCCATAGTTTCTCCAGCGCAATTGCCAAGGCAAATATCGAACATAAAAGTATCGGCCACATTACCGGGCCTCCCGCAAGGAATATTTGCCACAAATTCATCTTATAAAGCTCCATCCTCACTCCTTATTTTGTATGCTGCGTAATCCAATCAATTCTTTCCTGGGCAAATTTGGCCTCTTCCGTATTGAGGGAGATGACCTTTCTGTAGATACCAACGGCTTCTTTAAAATTTTCCCTGCCCTCATAGATCTCCGCTATCCGCAGCAACGATTTTACCGTAAGCTTTGCATTATCGGGATAAAGATAACCGATCTTTAGATACTCCTCTATAGCCTGATCGGGATTGTTAAGGGATTCCAGGATCTCTGCTATCTTAAACTGGATAGCTGCCATATCCCTGGACGGAACTATCTCCAGGCTCTTACGGTAATAATTCAGCGCCTCGCTGTAATTATCTTTTTTTAGATATAACTCTGCGATTTTAGGATAGACCAGATAAGTAAGCCCGGGGTGTTCCTGCAGAATATTCTTGTAAGTTGACTCAACCAGCTCAAGATTACCCTGCTTGGTGTAAATATCGGCCAAAGCTATGGCAGCCTGACCTTTTAGATCAAACTTTCCCAACTCTATTACTTTCTTGAAATTGGCTATCGCCTCTTCGTGCTTTTCCTCATCCTCAGAGATGGAGCCCAGTGCATAATAAGCGTCAACAACCAGGTTGCTCTTTGGGAAATCCTGGGTCAAGGAATAAAAATACCTTTTTGCGAGGCTTAAATCGTTATGCCGGTAATAATAACTTCCCAACCACCACATGACTTCGGCAGTAAGCACGGAATCCGGATACTTAGACCTTAAGGTTTTAAATCTGGCCATAGCCTCTTTTTCATTCCCCATCTGGTCAAAACAGTCGGCGATCTCATACTCCGCCTTTTGTACCAGATCTGTCTCCTGGCCGTAGAGCCTGATGATATTTTTGAATGCCTCAATGGCCTCCTGGTATTTGGCGAGGTTATAGAGGCTTGTGCCCAAAAGATAGAGTGCCTGGGATTTCAGGTTGCTATCTTTAAATTCCTCCTGGAATTTCTCAAAAAGTTCCTTGCTCGTGTTATAGTCCTGTCTCTGAAAATAAGCCAACCCCAGGGAATAAGTTGCATCATCCATAAGCTTGGATTCCGGGAAGTTCCTTTTAAGGGTGGAGAATACCGTGATCGCACCGTCGTAATTCGATTCCTTTAAAAGAGTGACCCCCAGCTGATATTGCACGTAATCGCCATAGAGACTATCGGGATAACTTTTCAGTATGTTATCATAGGTCTGCTGTGCCTTTTCGTAATCACCGGAATCCTGGTAAGCGTCTCCTATCTGGCAGAGCGCGCTTACCTTGACGATATTATCTCCGCTGGCAGAGGCTACCTTCTGAAATTCAATTATCGCTTCCTTGAATTCACCCTCTTTTAAGTAGACCCAGGCTAAACCATAGTGGATCTTATCTGCGGTATCCGCCGGGATTAACCCTGCATCCAGTTTGCTTAGGGCCTCCTTGTAGGTCTTAATCGCTTCTGTGTATTCGGCGAGACTGCTTAAGGCATCTGCCTTCCCCAGATAAGCCTGCATAAGAATCAGAGGTTGGGCAGTAACATTCGCTAATTCTTCATATGCCTTCACTGCTTCATTCATCTTGTTTGTTTCCGTAAGCAAAATCGCCTTCCCCAGCAATAGTACATCCACGCTATTCCTCTCCAGTAATTCCTGACTAATCTCCTGGAATGCTGTTTGGGCTTCCTGATATTTCTTGGATTTCAGGTATGACCAGCCTAAGCCCAGTTTTGACAATGCCTTTATTTTCCCATCCGATGAGCCGGAGATGGCCTTGGAATAAGCCTGAATAGCGTCGGTGAAATTATCCAGGTAATAATCTGCCTCCGCAGAATAAAAATAAAAGTAGCTCGATCTAGAGTTGTCCCCGGAGGACTCTTTGAGGTAGGACTTGGCCTTCTCTTTTAGACCGGCGTAGTCTTTAAGGTTATAGAGGCACTCGATTATTTTAAATGCTATGTCTTTCGCCTGCTGTTCTTTGGGATATTTAGATTCGGCTATCTTGAAATACTCCAGCGCCTCGGCGAACTTCTGTTCCTGGAAGAGGCACCAACCTAAAGAATAATAAGCTGCGGGTAAATAAGTAGATTTAGGAAAATCGTCTATTATTTTCTTATAGAAAGTAGCAGACTTACTGAAACTATTCCCCTTGAAATGCACTTCGGCTATCCAATACAGCACAGCATCCTGGATATCCTTTGCTGAAGGGTCCTGTAGCAGCGGTTCGAATTGAGCAAGGGCTTCCAGAAATTTACTCTGATGGAAATAACATTCTCCAATGAGCAGGCTTACTTGCGGACGCTGATCAGAATCAGGATAGCTCTTTAAGAAGCGCTCGGCTAGGCCTAAGCTTACATCGTAAAATCCGTCCTCAAATGCCTTTTTGGCGACAAATAGGGATTCCTTCTCTTTATCGGATTGCGCCAGCGCAAATTGCGGCAGGAAAAAGACAAGAATCAACAGGAATTTAATAAGGAGAATGCCTGGCTTGGTGAATCCGGGGGATTTAAATTGCTCTTTCATCATTATTGCAACGGAATTATTAAGATATAGCTTCGGGAATACTGCGATGGCTTAATCGGCCAAGGCGCAACAATTATAATTTTACGATACTTTCCCTGCGAATCCAAGTAAAATTTATCCGCATAGACCTGGCCCTCTCCCTGGCTTGATTCTGGCCTGAGTGCGGATAATCATCCTTTTTTTCAACATCTTGGGAAACAATGCTTTTATTTCTTTTAAGGCCTGCTTGGTCTTCTTATTAGAAAACAGCAAGAAAATAAGCCTGGGAATTTCATAAAAAGGGAAAAGTATCAAAACCCTTAAAATTTCGGTAATCTCTCCGTTTTTTATCAGTAACAGATATCTGTTTCTGAAAGTATAGTATTGGCTTAGGGCGGTTCTGTTGCGCGAAATACCCCCATGATGATAACAGACTAACTGCGGGAAGAATGCTGCCCTCCAGCCACAGCGCCTTCCCCTCCAGGCAATATCAAAATCCTCAAGCAGCAAGAAGAAATCCTCATCAAAATACTCATCCTCAATTTTAATATACTCCAACATCTCTCTGC
>DATJPP010000020.1:0-6126 GCA_035506355.1 Candidatus Margulisiibacteriota bacterium
TCTCCGATTCCAGGTTCTGGTTGGAATTAATCACGGACTGCTGGGCTTTAATCAAAAGCTGAGAGTATTCCCCGGAACGTTCGATTAACATACCCAGATAAGCCAACCGGAAGGTAATGATAAAAAGAAGAACTGCGATTATGGCCAAGATAAGGTTTAATAACTTCATAATGACTTTTCCTGTGGGGCTATTATACTACCATCAGCGCTCTTTTTGCAACCTTTTTATGAATACCCTCATTTTTTGATGATCTTAAGCGTGGTGCGCTTCCCGTCCTTCCAGGGCCAGAGCATGGCAAATACCGTGCCTTCGCTTCCATTGCTGAAATAGAGCGTTTGCCCGGGAAGGATCCCGCCGTAAGACTCAACTGTCTGCCGTATCTGCAATGAAAGCCTGTTCTTGGAAGGGAATACCGGTAAGCCAAAGAACTCCTCCAGCCTGCAGGTTAACCTCTCCAGCTCTTCCCTAACCACCACTGCCTCAAAGTTATTATCGCAGTCCATGCGCAAACTGGCGAAGGAGATACCTTTTATATCTTCTTTTATCTTTGTAAAATCCATTTGTCTGAAAACGCTTTCGGTTTTAGCCTCTTTTGCCCTTGATTTCAGCGAAAATATATTGCATATTCCTTTTAGCGTTTACTTCAATCTTCTAAAGGAGGACGCATAGCGAAGAGCTAGAGAGGCCTATGACCTACAAGAAAGCCCCGGGAATCCGGGGCCTTTTTGTTACTTCTTTTTCCTGGCCTTCCTGGCCTTCTTCTTGTGAGCCGGGCATGATTTACACATCAGACACCTCCTTTTAAGTTTTAAACGTACTCCGCTAACTTCAGGACCAGGTTTCGCGAATCCTCCCATCCCAGGCAGGGGTCGGTAATAGACTTTCCGAATACCTTGCCGTTTATATCCTGCGCCCCCTCTTCCAGGTAGCTTTCAATCATCAGGCCCCTGACGATACTTTTCAAGGAACGGGAATCCCTGATATTCCTCATTATTTCCCTGGCGATCCTGGGCTGCTCTTCAAATTTTTTTCCGGAATTAGCGTGGTTGGTATCCACGATTATCGCCGGATTCTTAAGCGAGCGCTTGTGATACATCTCGATCAAGCGCATCATATCTTCATAGTGATAATTAGGTATGGAATGGCCATAGTGGTTCACCGCCCCCCTCAAGATAGAGTGGGCGTAGGGATTACCGGAGGTCTTCACCTCAAAACCGCGGTAAATGAAAACGTGCGGGACCTGTGCCGCCTGCACCGAATTCAACATTACCACCATATCCCCGCTGGTGGGATTCTTCATCCCCGCCGGTATATCCAGCCCGCTTACGGTCAGGCGGTGCTGCTGGTTCTCTACCGAACGCGCGCCAACCGCGACGTAACTTAAGACGTCCTCAAGGTAAGGATAATTATCCGGATAAAGCATCTCATCGGCCGCAGTAAGCCCTGATTCTTTAAGCAGCCTCAAGTGCATCTTTCTTAAGGCCTTTAAGCCTTCGACAATATTGGGTTTGGCCTTGGGGTCAGGCTGGTGCATCATCCCTTTATAACCCTCTCCTGTTGTGCGCGGCTTGTTGGTATAAACCCGGGGTATCAGTATTATCTTATCTTCAACTTCACCCTGTAATTTAGCCAGCCTGGATACGTATTCACAGACAGCATCCTCATCATCCGCAGAACATGGACCGATGATGATAAGGAATTTATCGCTCTTGCCCTGGATGACGCTGGTTATCTCTTTATCGCGCTCTCTCTTGGTCTTCTGAAGGTTATCCGGCAGAGGCATCGCCCTGGTCACTTCATCGGCGCTGGGTATCTTACGCAAATATTCAAAACTCATAAGTCCATCCCCTACCTTCCGGGCCTTTTCTTTTTGCGCCTGCTCTTTACCTCTTCACAGAGGTATTTCGCTATCGGCGATAACCTGCCTTTTTCGTACGGGAATTCCCGGCAGTGTTCCGGCTTAAGGTTATAATCAATTTTATGTATCGCACAGAGCCCATCGCGGGTAACAAAGGTGCAGGGTTCATCCTCGATGCTGGTGCCTACGCGGTAACCTGACGGGTAATCGTCATCTTTTTCCAGATGGAAGAAGTCTCCCCCCTTAATGCCTAAAGCGATGATTTTCTTTGCCTCATCCAGGTCGACCCATGCCCCAAGGCGGCAACACCTCTCCTGCTCCTTGCACCTATGGCATTCAATTGCAGCATGTTTATTCATGATTCCTAAATATACCCTACTCCGGTAAATTTGTAAAGAAAAATAAGGGCTCCCCGCCTAGCGCCGGGACAAACTCCCTGATAAAAGCATCCTGAAGTAATCCGGCCAGTAATAGGAAGGGTCCGCGTACATCGTGCAGCGATGGCAAGTCGCAGGGATTGAGCCGCCGCGCCATTTCGCGCTGACCGCAATTAAGTTACGCATCGCCGTATCAAGGCTTACTTCCTTAATGTTGCCTAAAAACATCTCCGGGTCATTATTTATGTTGCGGCAGGTGCATGCGCTGATATCCCCATTCGGGTAAATTGCCGGAGAGGCTAACAAAAACAGGCAAGGGCGCCTACTCAGCGGTTTAGGCTTCTCTATGTACATCTTTCCCGGCAGCATCTCCTGCTTAATAAGGCCCAGCCAATCACCATGCCCAATGCAGATATCTACCTCATCCGCTAATTCCATGAGCTTTCTGGTTTCCGGTATCTGCCGGGTTTCTTTAACCGGTAAATCGGAATGCAGGAGAAGGCTGATAAGGCGTTTTGATTTTCTTTTTTTGTTGGCTTCAAGGAGCGAGAATACATTATTGCGCATACGCTCAAACTGCCCTGACCTGTAGATGCGGCGGTACATCTCTTCGCTAAAAGGCGTGGTTGAAATAATGATTTCATCCACCTCATCAAGCAGGGCATCTGCGCCGAAGCTGTCTATGTTGATGCCGTTAGTGGTCAGGCGTATCTCTTTAACTCCTGCCTCGCGCAAAGAACGAGCCCACTCTAAAAATTTTTTATTCAACAGCGGTTCTCCGGAGTTAGAAGTAAAGTGCACGCATTGTAACGGCATGCTCAATTCTCTTATCCCCTTGACTGCTAACTGAAATATTTCATCCGGCATAAAAGTGCGCTCGGAAACGGGCAAGAACTGGTAGGCGCAAAACACGCAGTCTGCGTTACAGACCTTGGCAGTAACCATACCCAAACACAATTGCAGCTGGACGTTAGGGAGGAAATTCCATATCGGGCGCAGGAATATCTGGCCCGTCAGGTGAATAAATTTCTTGGCCTGATTTACAATATTCATCTCTTTTTATACAAGCCGATAATTTCTGCCTTCTCCAATATGTGCCCCTGCATCGCCTTCTCCAGTTGCCCCTTGCTGATCCCTTCGTTTAAACCAAGCTGCGTATCCAGGGCATAAAACTTGAAGAAATAACGGTGTGTACCTGACGGGGGACAGGGGCCGTGGTATTCTTTTGCACCGGAAGTACCAACTCCCGGTTTCCCCGGAGAGCTGTTCTCTTCAATCCTGGCAACCAGCGGCATATCAAAAACCACCCAATGCACCCAAGTACCCATCGGCGCATCAGGATCATCCATAATCAGCGCCAGGCTCTTTGCCCCTTCGGGTATACCGCTGACTAAGATCTCAGGGTTGATATCTTCTCCTTCGCAGGTATACTTTGAGGGGATATATTCATTATCTTTGAAAGCAGGGCTGGATATCCGCATATTCCTACCTCCTTCTGCGTAAAGATGATTATAAAAGATAAAAATCATTACTAAGAAAAGCGCGATTTTCTTCATTAATGAAACCAGGATTTCAGGAAAAGGAAAGTGTTGGGAAATTGCCAGAAGTTAAAATAAGGGAGCGCAGGCCCATGGAATATCAACCTCAGCACCCCGACCAGCAGAGGGCAGAGCAGTAATATCCATCCGGCAAAAGCGATTAGAAACCCGGGCTCGCTCTTTCTGAACCGCTGCCTGGCATATAACTCAGAGGAATCCAGGGAGTCGCTGAAGAAGATGGAGATAAGCGGGAGGGCTAAAAATAGCAAGACTATCGCCCAATCACCCTCTTCCCCGAAAAAGATAGTGTCAACGAGATAAAAAGATGCGATCAGCACTGCCAGCACTTTATCCCTGTTATCCATCAACCACTCAAAGGCCTCTCGGTTCTTCAATGAAGCTCCTTTATTTTTCCCTATCGATATCCAGATGGAACCTGTGCATCAGCCGGTGTAAAATTGGCGTAAAGATTATCGCCAGCATGGTGAAGAATACGAGGGTGCTAAACAAAGAGTAAACGGCGGTAAAAATCTTTCCTGCCGCACTATTTATAACACCCACCGTCCCTACGCCGGTCATTATCAATACGCAGTTCAAAACAGAGTCCGTCCAGGTGAAACCTTCGAGGTAATGGAATGCTGCGGAGCCGATTGTAACTGTGGCGATAAGCAGGGCTGAGGAGATGGTGACGCTGCGTAACATGCGCAGATAAAACGCCCTACGCGTTAATAACGGCTGGCGATAATGTTCAAACACCGCACCCCCCGGATCATAGATTAGAGAAGACTGTTTTGTAGTAACTGTTCAGCGACTTCAGGGAATCCAGGAATAAAACTGTCATGTAATAACTCAAAGGGATTATGATTGCACTTGCGATTATCTTTATCTTGAGGCTAAAACGCGGATTAAACCAGATTAGCGGCAGGACAAGCGGCCCGACACAGAGAAAGACCGTGATTAAGGCAGCTCTCCTGAAATACCACTTCTCTTTTTGTCCATTCTCCATATATCAGTCTTCTTCTATCTCAAAGCGGCAGCCGCAATTATCGCATTCATAGGCTGACATCTCCTCGTGAGGCTCCACAAAGTGCGTCTCCTTAGAAGCGCATTGCGGGCACTCAACCGCAGGGTGCCAATCGTTCATAGCTTAATCCTCCCTAAGCTATTACGCTGCTATTTTTTGCTGGCAGCAAACATCCATATGGAGAGTAATAATGCCGCCACAAAGCCGATTAAGCTGATAATCAGCCGCACGTGCATACCGGCCACGGCGATTTGCATCTTTAAGAGCAGACGGAGGAGATGCATTAGTGCGACCAGCAGAAAAACCACACCTGCAACTTTTAATGCCAGGTTTTTGCTTTCCATCCCAGCCTCCTTTGTAAGGTTATCTGGCCTTAACTTGGGCGTTATACATAGACTGATATTGGGCCTTCACCGGCCCCGTAAGAAGGACCCATGTCCCCTTCTGGGTCAATGTATATTTGACTTCCCCGGTTATGCGGTTTACCAATACAACCCTGTTGATCAGATGCAAAACGACTTTTTCGCATAATATGGTATCAAAAATACTTACGGCATAAGCAGAGGTAGTAATGAAGAGGACCAGCAGTAAAAGAATGGAAACCTTTTTCATCTTAGCCGCCCCGGACTCCCCTCTGTTATTTATTTTACCAAATAATCAGGCCAATACAACCCTTTCATCGCTTCTCTTCAGTCCTTTATTCCACCAGGAGAAGAGCGAAATAAGCGGCTTTGCAGCGAGGCGAATCCAGGGTATTAATAATAAAACCGTTATTACGCGCGGTCTTAAAAACGTCTATGCCGCACGCCTCCATAGAAGGCCTAGCCTTATCACCATGCCTGCAGCCATTCTTGAAGTCGCATTCCCGGCAGAGCCTGCAGGGGCCCGCCCCCATCCCGAAGGCCTTGTAATAACCAGCAAAAAAAGCCTCTTTCTCCAGATTTAAAACAATATCCGAGATATCCACCTTCCCTCTGTCCGAGACGTGGATAAGAATAGCCTTGGAATAGGAATCTACTATCTTCTGCGTTTCTTCGGGGGTAGGAGAGTTTGGCGGGCAGGTAAGGCATCCACCAAAACCATCGCAACCAAACTGGCATTTATATCTGACCCAGTGAGCGGTTTTAATCGAGGAGGCGGGGATGACCTTGGCCTTCTTCGCCCCCAGCTCGATTGCCCGCTTGCGCAGATAGGATAATGTTTTTTTCATTTAACCTTATATATAAACCATTATGCGCGTAACCGTAAGAGGCCCCGGAGATGCGTCGTAATATGAAACTATTATCTTATCGCCTTCCTCAAGATCGGTGAAATCTATCGTCTCGGTG
>DATJPP010000021.1:0-2714 GCA_035506355.1 Candidatus Margulisiibacteriota bacterium
TCCCTTTGCGCTGCTTTCCTGAACCGTTACCGCCGTTTTGGCCGTAAAAATGACGGTTATATCTAAAATCCAGCAAGGTATAAAGGTTCCTATCCGCCCGGATTAGTACATCAGCACCTTTACCGCCATCTCCGCCGTCGGGAATACCGCGCCGGGTATATTTATCACGGTATAAACTCTGACAGCCATTTCCGCCCTTACCGCCTCTTACGTATATTTTTGCCTGATCGATAAACACGTCAGCTTACGCCTTTATATCGGTAATCTTAAGCCTGGTAAGCTGCTGCCTATGGCCCTTTGTCCAGTGCGAAGCTTTGCGGCGGCGATACTTAAACGAAACCGTCTTTGGACCTTTAATAGCCCCAAGCACCGTGGCAGAGACCTTGGCCTCTTTAAGATACGGCTGACCAATCTCGCATTTTTTGTCTTTAAAAAGCAAAAGGACCTTATCTAATGAAACCTCTTTGCCTTTAAGAGCGCTCTGCTTCTCCACCTCGATTATATCATCCTTCTTTACACAATACTGTTTTGCTCCAACTTCAATTACTGCATACATTTTTAGCTCTCCTTTTTGCTTAAAAATTGAGGGAATTTAAGAGTTATAATTATACACTACCGCAAGTCCAGGGTCAAGACAAATTAAGGGAGGATTTAAGATATTTTTATCTCTTCGATGTGGGCGTTGGGGAGGGAAATAAGGTTGATCCGGGTCCTGAATTTGCGTTCAATGACCCGAAGGTTCTCTTTATCCTTTAATATCTCTTCTATTACTGCGGGAGAGAGAGTAAGATTAACCTGTGCCGGACTTTTTTGCCTTAAGGAGCGCTTTAATTCTTTAAGCGCATATATAGCCATGGTCATGGGAGAGCGGATCCTCCCTCTGCCTCCGCAGTAGGGACAGCTCTGATAGGAAAGCATCTGCACCGTCTTATGCACCCTCTCCCTGGTCATCTCCACTACCCCGAATTTTGATATCCCTAAGATATCGTACTTAGCCTTATCCAGGCTTAAGGCTTTTTTAAGCACATTGAAGACTTCCCGGCGGTGAGATTCCCTCTCCATATCGATGAAATCTATGACAATGATACCCCCTAAGTCGCGCAGGGCAAGCTGCCTGGCCGCTTCCGTGGCCGCCTCACAGTTAACCTTGAACGCCGTCTCCTCCTGCCCCAGTTTCTTTTTAAAACCCCCGCTGTTTACGTCAATGACCACTAACCCCTCGGTAGGTTCGATGATCAGATAAGCCTTGGATTTAAGGTAGACCTTGCTCTCGAATATCCTGTTGATCTGCTTCTCGATATCCTTCTCCCCAAACAAGTCATCGCCGCGGTAGAACTCCACTTTCCTGGTAAGATAGCTGAGGAATGTCTTCATAAAACGCTGGATCCTGTAAAAGTCAGCCTTTGAATCCACGATTAATCTCGAGACATCGTCGGTAAAAGAATCCCTTATCGCCCGCAGGATCAGGTCATATTCCTCATAAATCAGTGACGGGGCCTTTTTATCCTGCGCGATCTTCTCCAGCCTCTTCCATAATTTATACAGGAACTGCGCATCCCTTAGTAATTCCTGTTTTGTCCTGCCGCTGGCTGCGGTACGTACGATGAAACCGACATCCTTGGGCAATTTCATCTCGGCAAAAGCCGCACGCAGCCTGCGCCTCTCGGCATCGTCATCTATCCTGCGCGAAATACCTACCTGCTTATCCTGAGGCATCAATACCAGGTACCTCCCGGCTATACCGATATGCGTGGATAGCCTTGGTCCCTTGGTCCCAAAACCCTCTTTGACTACCTGAACCAGCACCTCCTGGCCCTTTTTTATTTCAGCGTGAGCAGCCTTGTCGTCATGCTGCAGCTCGGCGGCCTCAAAAGCAAACTCAATCTCCGATAAATAAAGAAAGCCCTTCTTGGGTAGGCCTATATCCACGAAAGCCGCGCCTATCGAAGGAAGCACGGCTTCTATCCTGCCTTTATAAATATTACCGACTATAGTCTTATCCTGCGGGCGCTCGATGTAGAATTCTTCCAGCTGCCCGTCGGAAACTACGGCGACCCTGACTTCCTGGGGCTCAACGTTTATGAGTATATCTTTTGGCATGGTTATTATTTTAACGAAGGGATAACGGATTTTATAATGATTCCTTCAGGCAGTTCTTTCTGCAGCCTCTCCCTGAAGTCATCCGGGCTTACTTCTTCCTTAAGAAGTATAGACGCCTCTTCGCTCTCGCTTTCAAGACCCAGCTTAAGCGCCCTTTTTAGGCTTAATTTAGGGTGCGGGCTGAAACCCTCCGTCATCTTCAAGGGGAGCCTTGCGCGGCGCATGGAACGCGTAAGCAAACGCATCAGGTCCAGGTGGGAGATATACTTCATCATCCCTTTTTTACTAAAGGAAAAACTCAACTTATTTATTACCATCTGGCTTCTTATTATTCTTGGTGGCTTTCTCCTTGGGCGCCAGGGTATTCATTCCCTTCTCTAATTTAGCGATCTCCTCGGGCGTGAATTCTCCATCTTTGACCACACGGGCGGTAATAAAGATGAGCAGGTCCACCTTTTGGTTGTCGACGATATCACGGGTGAACAATTTACCCAGTAAAGGTATCTTGCCCAGGAATGGTATCCCTACCGTCTGCTTCCCTTTTACGTCCTTCAACAGGCCTCCGATAACGATAGTCTCCCCATCCTTCATCAGTATCTGGGTCTGTGCCTCCC
>DATJPP010000022.1:0-5391 GCA_035506355.1 Candidatus Margulisiibacteriota bacterium
CTACCTTTTTGAGGTTCGGCTCGCCTTTTGCGCCCTTGGCCACCGTGAACATATTCTCCCTTTGGACATTCACGGTGTCATTGGTTGAGACTAACTGATTTTTCCTGTCCCAATCCAGGGAATCGGTAGTAAGCTTTGCACCCGAGGAGGTAGTAACCACTACATCCTGTTCCAGGTGGACCTTGCCGTCGTTCTTGTTAAAATCGCCTCTTTTGGCGGTAAGCTTTACGTTCTCTTCCTTGCCGTAGAGATTACCTACCACGCTATCCAGCTTTACTACCTCGGAGAATATATCCGCGGACTTTCCTGAAATATCCCAGGACTTCTTTCCTTTTTCTCCATAACCTGCCAGAGAAAAATCGCTGATCTGCTGGTCGGATTCAACCGGGGTCTTTTTTGCCTCCGCGAATAACATCGGGACGTTAAAAATCAGCAGGAATGCCAAGAGGGCAAATTTCTTAGATATCATAAATTTTCAGTATTTCAGCCCATTTACCCTGGGATTTAAGGATTAACTCTGCTATCTCGCGGACCGCACCACGTCCGCCTTCCCTGATAGTGATATAATTTGAGGCCTGCTTGATCTCGGGGCAGGCATTAAATACCGCCACGGAAAAACCTACCTTCTTCATCAGGCAAAGGTCGACCAAATCATCGCCCGCAAAACATATCTCGGAAGGCTCCAGGCCGTATTTATGCAGGATCTTCTCCAGGACTTTTGTTTTGGGGGCAATATTTTCAAAGACCTCATCTACCTGCATGTCATGCGCGCGCGGCCTTATGGCACGCGAACCCTTGGCAGTAACAAGGATGGTTTTTATCCCTGCCTTCTTTAGGGCATAAACGCCCATCCCGTCATGGACATCGAATAATTTCATATCATGCCCGCGGGAATCGTAGATTATGCGCCCGTCGGTAAGGACCCCATCCACATCCAGCAATAAGAGCCTGATCTTCTTTAACTTCTCTAGGATATACTGCTCCAATTATACCAACCCCGCCTTTAAAAGGTCTTGCACATCCAATAACCCGACAGGCCGCTTACGCTTATCCACTACCGGGACTTCATCGATCTTTTTCTCGCGCAATATGCGCATCGCCTCCATAGCCAGCATATCAACAGGAACGGCTGTGGGATTTTTGGTCATCACCTCGGAGATCCTCCGCTTGGGCAAGTAAACATCTACTTCCAAATGGCGGCGCAAATCTCCATCAGTAAATATGCCGCGCAGCCTCCCCGATTTATCCACGACCGTTGCAGAACCTGCCCGGCTTTGCGTAATCTTCAAAAGGACCGCCGAAACCCTCTCTGTTTCTTTTACCACCGGGTTGGACTTACCCTTGCGCATGATATCAGAGACCTGCAGTAAAAGCCTTTTCCCCAGCATCCCGCCAGGATGGAAAAAAGCAAAATCTTTTTCTTTAAAGCCCTTCGATTCCAGGAGACATACGGCCAAGGCATCCGCCATAGCCAATGTGGCGGTGGTAGAGGCAGTAGGGGCCAACCCCAAGGGGCAGGCCTCTCTCTTTACCGATATATCCAAAAGCACGTCGCTGTATCTGGCAAGTATGGATTCGGTATTCCCGGTCATGGCGATGATCTTTGAGCCAATCTTCTTTAAGAGGGGGAGCAACTGCTTCATCTCTTCCCCCGTTCCACTGTTGGAGATGATGATTACCGCATCTTCCGGGGTGACCTTCCCCAGGTCCCCGTGTATGGCCTCGGCTGTATGCAGAAAAAGACTGGGTGTCCCGGTTGAAGCAAGGGTCGCTGACAATTTCTGGGCGATAATGCCAGTCTTACCCATGCCGCTTACTACAACCCTCCCCTTTGTCTTCAAGACCAGCTCCAACGCCTTCTGAAAATTCTTACCCACCCTGGGCTTTAAGGCAAGGATCGCCCTTGCCTCGATATCCAGGACCTCTTTTGCGCGCTTTAGGGCATTCAGCTTCATAGGGCCGCCTTTATTTTTTTTGCCTGCCTTAAGAGCCTGGCAAGGTCTTTCAAGTCAATCATATTCGCTCCGTCGCAGGGGGCATGGTCGGGTTGAGGGTGCACCTCCAGAAATAACCCGTCGCAGCCAAAAGCCACTGCCGCCCGCGACAGCCCTTCCACAAACTCGCGCTGCCCTCCGGAAGAATTTCCCTTTCCTCCGGGCAACTGTACGCTGTGCGTAGCGTCATAAATAACCGGATAGCCTAAATCGCGCATAATCTTTAAGGAACGGAAGTCCGTGACTAAATTGTTGTAGCCGAAGCTTACCCCGCGTTCGGTGAGCAGGATCTTTTTATTACCGGTAGATTCCACTTTCTTTATGATCGGCAATATATCCCAGGGGGCGAGGAACTGCCCCTTTTTAATATTGACCGCCTTACCGGTCTTTGCTGCCTCAACTACAATGTCAGTCTGGCGGCAAAGAAAAGCCGGGATCTGTATTATATCCAGCACTTCAGCTGCCGCAGGTATCTCTCTCGAACAATGTATATCGCTTAATACAGGGACCTTGAGTTTCTGTTTGACGCTATGGAGTATCTCTAACCCCTTTTTTATCCCAGGCCCGCGGTAAGATTCCAGGGAGAGACGGTTTGACTTATCGAAGCTGGATTTAAAAATATACGGGATGCCTGCCTTTACTGCGATATCCTTGATCCTGGCAGCAGCATCCAGGGAATGCTCTTTGGATTCAATCACGCAGGGCCCGGCTATAAGCACCAAAGGGGCATTCCCGCCTATCTTAATCCCTTCTATGGTTATGGTCTGCATTGTGCGCCTTTATTTCTGTAACAACTTTATTACCTTTTCCAAATCTTCCGGGGTATCCACGCCTACGGTATCAAACTTGGTCTCGATGACCTTGATGCGGTAACCTTCTTCCAGGACCCGCAGTTGTTCCAGCTTCTCCGTAGCTTCAAGCCTCGAAATGGGGAGGTTCCTGAAACGGAAAATAAAATCCTTGGTATAACCGTATAACCCGATATGTTTGTAATAAAGAGGTTTTTTTACCTCGGAATTCGCGGGGCAGAAAGGTATGGCTGCGCGCGAAAAATACAGGGCAAAATTATTCTTATCCACCACCACCTTTACTACATTAGGGTCGTCGATCTCGTTAGGATCTTCTATCTTTTTCATCAACGTAGACATGGAGATATCCGGATCTTCCTGCAGGCTCCGGGCAAGCGCATCAATCATGGTAGGCTCAATCAATGGCTCATCGGCCTGCATATTAATCACTACCCTCACATCTAATGGGTTGATGACCTCGCTTATCCTGTCAGAACCGGAGGCGTGTCCCGTCGAAGTCATTACTACCTTTGCCCCGAAGTTCCTGGCTGCCTCCGCCACTTCCTTATTGTCACAGGCGATGATCAGATCATCCAAGAGAAGCGCTTGTTTTGCCCTCTCCCAGACGTGTTGGAGCATGGGTTTCCCTAAAATATCGGCGAGGACCTTCCCTTCGAATCTGCTGGAAGAGTACCTTGCCGGGATTATCCCGATAACATCCATAATTAACGCAGCCTTTCTACAAGCTCTCTGCGGGTAGTAACCGCAGTACCTACCTTGCCTACCACGATACCGGCGGCAAGATTGGCGATATAAGCTGCCTCCGGTTTACTCGCGCCGCTTGAAAGCGCGAGAGTAAAGGTGCCGATAACCGTATCCCCGGCGCCCGAAACATCAAATACCTCCTGCGCCAGGGTCGGTATGGAAGTAACCCTGTTACCCTCAAAAAGCCTCATCCCCTGCTCTCCCAGGGTAACCAGCACCGATTCCAAATTTAGGTATTCCATTATCTGGCGCGAGGCAAGGTTTACATCTTTATCCGTGAAAAGCCTGTCATTATAAATATTAAAAGTATTGGTGGTATCTTTGAGCTTAAGGTTACGGATGGCATTCTCCAGCTCTTTGCGGTTAGGGGTGATAGAGGTAACCCCGCGGTAATACTGAAAATGCTCTTCTTTAGGGTCAACATTGATGATCTTTTTGCGGGAACGGGAAATCTCAACCAGCACCTCCAGCAGCTGTTTATTTATTACCCCTTTGCCGTAGTCTTCGATGATCACCGCATCAAAATTATCGATATTCTTCCTTATAAAATTGATGATCTTCTGGTTGACTGCGCGCGAGAGGGAATCAGTATGTTCCCAGTCGACCCTGACTACCTGTTGGTGCCCGGCGATAATACGGGTTTTGAGTGTTGTGTACCTTGAAGGCTCTGTAAATATTCCCCCGGTATCAATCCTTCTCTTTTTTAATTCACTGAGCAGTATCTCGGTATTCTTCTCTCTACCGATGACCCCAACCAGGGATACCTTGCCATCCAGAGAACGGATATTATTGGCGACGTTTGCCGCACCTCCCGGGACATATGTCCTCTTATTTGCCCAGACCACCGGGACCGGCGCCTCGGGAGATATCCGCTCAACGCTACCCCAGATATATTCATCCAGTATGAGGTCGCCGATAACCAGCACGCGCGCCTCAGGAAACCTGGAGATTATCTTCTTAATCTCTGCTGCTTTCATATCTCCTACATCCTCTCTACTATTGCCCTGGCCAAAAGCGGGAGCATTATTTCGTGGTGGCCGACGATATAAAGACCTTTTCCTCCCCCTTCAACCGGCCGGCAGACTACGTTTTGCATGGGGCGATACTGATAAAACATATCGAAGTTAGCGGTAGTAAAATCCTTAACCCGATTCCCTAAATTACGTGCCAGGTTTAAGGATTTTAAGAATACCTCCGGTAAAATAACCGCCGAGCCGAAATTCAAAACCACCCCGCCTTTATCCAGGGCACAGATATTCTCGGTGAGAAGGTAAAAATCGCGCTGGCTCCCCCTGCCGGTAAGGGCGGCATCAAATGAAGGATGCTGGTGTATGATATCCGTACCTACGGCCACGAAGACACAGAGAGGCACCTTATATTTATAGGCATTATAAAGGAGGCTCAACTCCTTATGCGCCAGCTTCTCCCTGCTTATCTTGCGGGCTACGGAATAGCCCAACCCCAGACCCTCGCTTACCCCTTCCTTAACTGCGCTGTTGATAAATTCGGCGGTCTCCTTACCCATCCCGAATTTCCCTTCTTGAAGGCCAAACCCCACGTCTTCGGAGGTTTCACCCTGAAGGGCAATCTCGAAATCGTGGATTATCCCGGCGCCGTTTAAGCAGATGCAGGTGATTATCTTTTTCTTAATCAGTTCGATGACTACGGGATTAAGCCCGCATTTTATCACGTGCGCCCCGCACATCAAAATTACCGCCTTCTTGCGTTTGCGTGCTGAAAGGATGGCTTCACATAGAGAGAGCAGGTCTTTAGCCTTCAATATCGAAGGGAGCGACTTCAGAAAGAGAGAAAAGCTTCCTCCTTTTAGCGGAGGTTTGGCAAAA
>DATJPP010000023.1:0-3026 GCA_035506355.1 Candidatus Margulisiibacteriota bacterium
TCCGTGGCGCTATCTGAAGAAGGGCTCAATTTTTCCGGTCCCGGCAGGTCCATCAGGGGCTTGTTGACGCGCCCAGCCTTGGCATCGGAAGAAAACCCGCGCGCGATAACCAGGATTAATATTGCTAAGAGTAATAATACGAATAAGAAAATTGCCATAGCTTAAAAGGTTAAGCCCTCAATTGTTTTTCCGCATCAATAATATCGCGGTTTATTATCCTTGTAGTTTCCTTTATTTTTTCCTTTAAGATGGAAGAGGCGGCAGGGGATTTGTTGATCTCTCTCAGTATCTGTATGCTCATCCGAAAATACCGCACTACCTCTCCTTCGTCCGTATCCGTAAAACGCAGGATCTTATCGAAATTCGTCCCGCGCAGCCAGGCCTCCATGCTCAAGGAGAGGTGAAAGGCGGGCATCTTGCTGAAAGGGTATATTTTGTACCTGCGTTCCTTATCGGTGATCCTTTCGCCAAACTCTTCGCATATCCTTTTTAAGTCCCGGGAATTCTTGGAGAGGGAGGGCGGGTGTTGATTTTTTCTCGGCTCAAAGACCGCAGCGCTGGCAATGACCCCTAAGCCGAATTCATCCAGCTGTTCCAAAACATTCTCTTCATAAAGCTCAGAGAGTATAAGTTCATAACCGTAGACGGTCTTGGCGAATTCCCCTTTTTGAGTCAGCGCGCCTGCATGTATGTAACCGGCCTCTTTGAGCAGTTTGAGTCTTGCTTCTATCAGCCTGAGGGCTTCCCGGCGCTCATTTTCGCGTGAGCCATAATAATGGAAGGAGAGAGGATAGATCTTGAAGAGGTCTTCCTTATATTTCTGGTAAAGATTAAGGATGGTAGCGTAAGAGGAATTAAGCTGGCTTTTTACTTCTTCGGCCCTGCCGTAGATTATCCGCTGCACATCCTGCGGGTTTATCCGGTTGGGGTTTATGCGGCAGTAGACAAAACCCTCCTTATCTATACCGCGCCTTCCCGCACGCCCTGCCATCTGGTAGAAATCGCGAACTTTTAAATTCCGTATGTAACGCCCGTAATACTTTCTTAATTCATCAAAAATAACCGAGCGGCTGGGCATATTTATCCCCAGCGCAAAGGTCTCGGTAGTAAAGATGACTTTGAGCAACCGGCTGGTAAATAGCCGCTCGATTACTTCTTTCAGTGTGGGGAGCATACCGGCGTGGTGATAGGCGATACCTTTTCTAACCAGGGGATAAAGGTCCTGCGCGGATTTCTCCTGGGTAAGAGAGAAGCGCTCGAGGAGGGAGTCATATAAGGCACAGATGCTGCTGCTCTCCTTGCCGTTTAAGAAATTGAAGCTCTGCAGGTCCCTGGCTAATTCTTCCGCCCTCTTCCTGCCGAAGACAAAATAGATGCAAGGGAGGCCCTCTTCCTGCCACAGATGGTTTACCAGCGAGTGCACTTTGTTTACTTTTCCGCCGTAGCGTTTCTTTACCCGGTTGATATTATCCACTACCTCATTCTGGGACTGGAAGAGGAAATGCAGCGGCACCGGCCTTTTCTCTTCAATTACCATCTTTATCGGTTTTTTATGCACCGCCTCTATCCATCCGGCGAGTTCTTTTATGTTAGGTATGGTGGCGGAGAGCCCCAGTAGGTTCATATGTGCGGGCAGGAAGATTAATGATTCCTCCCAGACCGTCCCACGTTCAGGATTGTCAATATAGTGGATCTCATCAAAGATTATCCAGGAATACTTCTTGAGGCCCTGCGGCTCATCCAGTATCTTATTGCGGAAAATCTCGGTGGTCATGATTAGAACCGGGGCATCGGGGTTGATAGAGACGTCTCCGGTAAGTATCCCGATATTATCTCCGCATTGTTCTTGGAAATCCCGGAATTTCTGGTTGGATAAGGCCTTGATGGGGGCAGTATAGATGACCCCCGTATTATTCTGGATAGAGGTGCAGATGACATGTTCAGCGATGGCGGTCTTTCCTGCCCCGGTGGGTGCTGAGACGAGCACCGAAAGGCCCTGGTTGATGTAATCAATCGCCTCTTGCTGGAACCTGTCGTAAATCATAATCTTATTATAATGTAAAAAGGTTGATTTATCTATCTAATAATAGTAGAATAAAAAGCTATGGGTTATGAAGCAGCTCTCACCAGGGGCTGGGAGGGCCTTATCGCGCTTAATCCTGCGGGGAATCTTACACTTCAGTTCCTGGCAGATGAATACAGCGTGGATTTAGCCGGAAGAAAGATAATCTCTTTATCCTGCAACTCGCCAGCCAAGGATTTTACGGCGATAATTTTATTGCATTACCTGGCGCAGAAGATCAAGGGGCTGCCGCAATTAACCGGCGCGTGGCTGGATTTTAAGGAATTATCCGCTATTGAGGGTTATCAACAGGCGTTCCGTCAAAGGGTAATTGAACGCATAATCCGCAAGTACGGCAGCCATCCGGAGGGCCTTTATTCCGTTTTAGAGAGGCTCTCCGGGGAAAAGTCCGAAGAGGCGGATGTGAGTATTGTTTTAAATGTTTTGGAGGGCGTGCCAGCGCTGATCGAGCTGTGGAAGGCGGATGATGAATTCGGGGCGGAGGCAAACATACTTTTTGATAAAAGCATAACCGGGGTCTTCTGCACGGAAGATATCGTTGTTTTATCTGAAAGTATCGCGCGTTATTTGTAGAAATAAGGATGGATATGCTGAAAAGGTTAAATGGTGTTGCATTTTCTTTAGCGGCTATATTAATTTTCTGCGCTTCCGTAAGCGCAGAAGAGAGGGCGTCTCTTCCCGAGAAGTTTAAATTCAGCCTTCCTTTCGGAAAGAACGCCGATTTTTCCGACATATTGGTCACCCGGGCTGTGGACGGAGATACCCTTGTGTTGGAGGGGGGTGAACGGGTGCGTCTCATAGGCATAGATACGCCTGAGATGCATGAATCGGCGAAACTTTACCGCGATGCCCAACGCAGCCATAGTGATATTGCCGTTATTCAGGCGATGGGAAGGCGTGCTTATAAGTTCACCCGTAATCTAGTCGAGGGCAGGCGGGTGAG
>DATJPP010000024.1:0-12443 GCA_035506355.1 Candidatus Margulisiibacteriota bacterium
GGGATGCTGGTAAGTTTTACTCCCTGCATCTATCCACTCATCCCTATCAGCGCAGGTTATATCGGGGCAAGGTCAGCAGGTTCACGCGCCAGGGGTTTCTTTTTAAGCCTATCCTACGTAACGGGGGTAGCAGTTACTTACTCTCTACTGGGGGTAGCAGCTTCATTAACCGGCACGATATTCGGCAAGATTAGCACGCATCCTTTTGTCCGCCTGTTATCGGGACTGGTGATTATCGTATTCGCTCTTTCTTTGCTGGACCTCTTTGTACTGAACCTGCCTCTGCCGGTTAAGCTTACGCAGGGAAAGAGGCAGGGTTATCTATCGGCATTATTCTTGGGGCTTGTTTCGGGATTGATAGTTTCCCCCTGCCTTACGCCGGTGCTCGGTTCGATACTTGTATATCTGGCTGAAAAACACAGCTTCTTATACGGAGGGACACTTTTATTCAGTTTTGCTTTTGGGATGGGTTCCCTTCTCATATTGATAGGCACTTTTAGTTCCGCGCTTCTTTATTTGCCCAAGTCCGGGGCTTGGTTGCTTTACATAAAAAGGGCCTGTGCAGTCATTCTTTTCGGGGCAGGCGTATATTTGATCTTTACCGCGATAAGGAGGTTTTAAAAATGAAAAGATACCTTTTTTCTGCCTTACTTGTTTTAAGTTTGTCCCATCTTACGCCCGCCTGCGCCCAGGCCCCGCAAAAGACCCAGGCGCGCCTGGAGAAGATCTTTCCTATGGCCCCGGATTTTACCCTGCAGGATATTTACCAGGAAGATTTCTCTCTAAAGAGCTATAGGGAGAAGTCTCAGCCGGTATTGCTCTTTTTCTGGACTACCTGGTGCCCATATTGCCAGCAGGAGTTGCGGGTGCTGAACAGCCGGGAAGCTACGCTTGAGCAGGATGGTTTGACAGTAATGGCGATCAATGTCGGAGAAGACCCTGCAAAGGTGGAGACTTTTATAAAGACCTTCAACCCCACTTACCGTGTCCTCCTGGATAAAGATACCGAGGTGAGCCGTTCTTTCGGGATAATGGGGGTCCCTACCTATGTGCTTATTGATAAGGAGGGGCATATTGTCTTCCAGGATAATTTCTTCCCCTTAAAGGAATACAAAGACCTCATCACTGTGGTTAGCAAGTAAGATGCAGGATAAAAGAATAGATATTCTGTTTAAGAATTGGCAGAAGAGGAATATCGCCGGTATCGCCTGCGAGAATAAGGGAGAGGCTCTAAAAATGGCCCTTGAGGTTATTCCTCTCTCTGCGAGCATAGGTTTATCCGGTTCAGTAACGCTGGATCAACTGGGGTTAGTCAAGCAACTTGAGGAGAGGGGTAACAGGGTATTCAATCAATATAAGCCGGGATTGAGCCGCGAGGAGTCGCTGGAATTACGTCGACGAGGTAGCGTGGCGGATTATTTCCTCACCAGCGCCAATGCCATCTCTGAATCGGGAGAATTGATATTCTTAAGCGCCAACGGCCACCGCATTTCCGGTATTGCCAACGCGAAAAACGTACTGGTGATAAGCGGTGTTAATAAGCTCGCCTCTAACCTGGATGAGGCGATAAAGAGGGGAAGGGAGTATGCTACGCCGCTTAATTGTAAGCGCCTGAATTGGCCCGCGCCATGCCTTAAGGATGGCGTCTGCAGGAATGAAATTTGCCTTTTCCCGGAATATAAAAGGATGTGCTGTCAGCTCCTGATTATCGAAGCAGAAGTTGCCTCTGAGCGGCTGAAAGTTATATTGATAAACGAAACTTTAGGTTATTAATTAGCTTTAGCGGGTCCTGGCACGGAGCGCTTCTTGCGCTCACGCGCTGCGAAGCATCTCCGTGCCACCCGCTAAAGTTATAGATTAGAGAAAGGAATATTTATGTTGGATAAGATGAAGGCGCTGATGGATATGCAGAGGAAGATGCAGGAGTTGAAGCGCGAACTGGATAATGCCCTCTTTGAGATTGAAGATAGCCAGGGGCTGGTCAAGGTGGTTATGAACGGCTCTCAAGAGATCAAGGAGGTGCAGCTCCTGAAAGAAATTAATACGCTGGAAAGAGTTCAGCTTGAAAAAGCGGTAAAAGAAGCATATAATAAAGCTATTAAGCGTTCCCAGGAAGCAGCTGCCGGGAAGATGAAAGAGATCACCGGTTTTAATATACCGGGATTAGGGTAGAAGATGGATGAAAAGACAAATTTTTACGGGATAGTGGATGAGATCTGCCTGAGGGATGCGCGCTATAAGCCTGAAAGCTACGAATTCCTGATGCAGGGCCTGCGTTTTACGCAGGAGAGGTTTAAGAAGGAAGGGCATTTAAGCGGGAGGGAGCTCCTGGATGGCTTGCGCCAGTTCGCCATAGAGCAATATGGCCCGCTGGCAGAGAGGGTCTTAA
Organism: Candidatus Margulisiibacteriota bacterium; assembly: GCA_035506355.1. Classification (GTDB taxonomy): domain Bacteria; phylum Omnitrophota; class Gorgyraeia; order Gygaellales; family Profunditerraquicolaceae; genus DATJPP01. Next base: position 2,390 of record DATJPP010000024.1, read on the forward strand.
ACCACTGGGGTATAAGCTCGACGCTGGATTTTGGCAATATTGTCTTTAACCTCATCGAAAAAAAAGTGCTCTCCAGGACCGAAGAAGATTCCCTGGAGGATTTCAGGGATGTCTATGATTTCAATAAAGCATTCGGGAATATCCTGCGCGAGAGCATCATGAAAGATATAGCTCCTCTTAAAACCAAGAGATAAAAGATGCTAAAGAAGATAAAAGAACTGTTGAAGTCCAGGGAGTTTATCAGCGTGGCTACCTGCGACTTGAATTACAAGCCCAACGCCGCCTCCAAGTTCCTCTTAAAATTAGAGGATAAATTCCTCTATCTTGCGGACCACGTCTTCGGCAGGACCTTCAGCAACCTTAAGGATAATCCGCAGGTATCAATCTCTTTCGCAGATACTAATACCCTCTGCGGTTACCAGATAAACGGCAGAGTCGAGATACTGGAGAGGGGGGCTGAGTATGACAAGATAATCAAAGAGATGCGTCAGAAACAGATAGATTCATCTACCAGGCGCATCATCGAAGGAGTGACCAGCGGTAAGACGCACGGCGGATTTATGATCTCCCTTCCCGATAAAGTGGTAATATTCAAGGTGTACATCGTAGAGGCCATAGAAGTCGGCTCCACCGGCCAATTAAAGAAAGAGAAGTATGAGTAGATTCAAGGTTACCAGCTTAGGCGTAGGTAGCCTGCCGCATAAGGATCCCGCCTCCGCATTAGAACTTATCTTCCGTAATTTCAGCGAGCTGCTTTTCTGGCCGCAGTTGCCTAAAAGGGATATGCGGGAGGGGATGGTTATGCAATTCAGCGAGAAGATGCCTTATCTAAAACTTAAAAAGGAAGGGCTCTCCTTTGATTCGGAATACCCCGAGCAAGAGCTGGAAGTTTTCTATGAGAAAGTCATTGCCAATGACGCGGAATATTTCAAGATAAGCGATAATTTTGCCCTGGGGTTGCATGAATTGTACCGTCGGTTAGAAAGTACGGATATTAAAGGGATAGAATTTATCAAGTGCCAGGTTACCGGGCCTTTCACCTTTGCCGCGGCCATAAACGACGATAACGGGAGGGCGCTCCTGCATAACAGGCTTTTTTTCCAAGCGGCAGCCAAGGCCTTAGCCCTTAAAGCCGCCTGGCAGATCAAGCTCTTTAAGCGTTTTGGCAAGAAGATTATCCTTTTCTTTGATGAACCCTACCTAGGCTGTTTCGGTTCTGCTTACACCCCCGTCAACAGGGAAGAGGTAATCAACGTCTATTCTGAGCTGGCAGGGAGTTTAAAAGCCGAAGGCGCGCTTATCGGGGTGCACTGTTGCGGGAATACCGACTGGTCGATGCTGGCAGAAGTTGATTCCATAGATATGCTTAATTTTGACGCCTTTGATTATCAGGAGAGGTTTATACTCTACGCAGAGAGCCTGAAAAGTTTCCTGAAGAGGAAAGGGATGATCTGCTGGGGGATAGTCCCTGCGGGAGAGAAGGCAAAAGAGATAAGCCCGGCTTCTTTAGCAGGGAGATTGAAAAGCGGGATGGATGCGCTGGTTAAAAAGGGCCTGGATAGAGACTTGCTTAGAGAGAGGCTTTTTATCAGTCCTGCCTGCGGGCTTGGGACATTAGAGGTCAGCCTGGCGGAGAAGGTATTGAAGCTTCTTAATGATACTGCCACCTATCTTCAGAAAAATCCCTGAAAAATAAATTATTTGACAAAATTGTAGAAAGATTATAAGATATTGCCTACTTTTGTTTAGGCCATAAGGAGTTTAAGGAGAGATGAAAGAGATACGTATTCATGCCAGGGCAGGGCAGGGAGCAATCACTACCGCTACCCTCTTAGGATATGCCTATTTTTTAAAAGGGATGTATCCTTATGCCTTTCCTAATTTTGGCGCCGCCAGGATGGGCGCCCCCATGAATGCCTTCGTGCGCGTGGATTCCAAGCCGGTGCGCCTGCGCAGCCAGATATACCAGCCGGACTATGTGCTGGTGGTTGACCCTACGCTGATGCGCGGGTATAACTGTTTTTCCGGGCTTAAAGAGGACGGGGTAGCTATAATCAACGGCAAAGAAGATTTGGAGCTTCCTAAGTTAAAAGCAAAACAAAAGGTATTTCTCGTCCCTGCCAATGATATAGCCTTAAAGACCATCGGCAGGCCTTTAGGGAATACCGCCCTTATTGGCGCATTTGCCGCGGCAACGGATGAGCTGGATGTGGATACTTTGATTGCCGTGGTTAAGAAGATATTTAAAGGTAAGGCCGAAGAGGCAAATGTCAAGGCAGTGCAGGAAGGTTTCAATTTTATCAAGAAGTCTTAAAATCTTAAGGGAAGAGAGATGTTTGGACCGTTAACCGTAAGACCAGCGAAGAGTAAGGGCGATAAGACCGGCTCCTGGAGGACCCAGTTAAAGCCGAAATTCCTGCAGAAGGATTGTATCGGATGCAAGATGTGCCTTCTGATCTGCCCTGAGAATTGCATACAAGGTAAAGAGAAGAATACCTATTCTACCGATTACAATTATTGCAAGGGTTGCGGATTATGCGCCATAACCTGCCCCAAAAAAGATGTTGAGATGGTGGCAGAGGAATCCAAGGAAGAGAAAAAGTGAAACAATTCTTAGAAGGCTCCAAGATAATCGCGGAAACAGTCAAATTATGCAAGCCTGGAGTTATCTCCGCTTACCCCATAACCCCGCAGACGCATATCGTAGAAGAGCTGGCGCAGCTGGTATCTGACGGTGAGCTAGATTCGCAAGTTGTCAACGTAGAAAGCGAGCATTCAGCCGCTTCCGTAGTATTAGGCGCTTCTGCCGCCGGCGTACGTTCCTATACCGCTACCAGTTCGCAGGGGCTCTTTTATATGGCAGAGGTGATCTTTAATATCGCCGGGATGCGCCTGCCGGTAGTACTTACCTGCGCTAACCGCGCGGTATCCGCTCCTATTAATATCTGGAATGACCAACAGGATTCTATTTCGCTGCGCGACGCAGGATGGCTGCAGCTCTACGCCGAGAATAACCAGGAAGCAATTGACCTGCACCTTATGGCCTACCGCCTGGCTGAGGATAAATCCATCATGCTGCCGGTAATGGTCTGTGTGGATGGTTTTATCCTTACCCACGGCTTAGAAACCGTGGATATGCCGGAGCAGGAGAAAGTTGATAAATTCCTGCCTCCTTATAAGCCTTTATACAAACTTGACCCGGCTGACCCGATATCTATGGGGCTTCTGGCAGACCCGGATTATTACATGGAGGCGCGTTTTGCCATCCATGAGACCTTTAAGAAGGTCCTGGATTATATCCCCAAGGTCAACGCAGAGTTTAAGAATGTATTCGGGCGTGATTATAAAGATGGCTTGGTGGAAGAATATTATACCAGGGATGCAGATAAGGTTATCGTGGCTATGGGTTCGGTCTGCGGAACGGCTAAGGAAGTAGTGGATGAGTTACGCGCAAAAGGCAAGAAGGTGGGCCTGCTTAAGATAATCTCTTACCGGCCCTTCCCATATGCCAGGGTCTATGAGGCATTAAAGAACGTTTCCCGGGTCGCAGTTTTAGATAAGGCAGTCTCTTTAGGCGCCTGTGCTCCTTTGGCTGCAGAGTTAAAAGCGGTATTTTGCGGGAAAAAGAAGGCCCCGCAGGTCATCAGCAGTTTCGTCGCCGGTTTAGGCGGCAGGGATATTACAATTGAGACTATCAGGGAGATTTTGACTAAGTTGACCCAGAGGGAAGTAGCCCAGGAATTCATTGATTTGAAGCCGGAGTTGTTGCGGGAGGAATATGGAGAATAAGCCCCTTTTTAAACCCGGGCATACTGCCTGCGCAGGATGCGGACAGGCAATTGCCGCGCGCGTAGTCATTGAGGCGGCGGGTGCTAATACCATAGTAGTGAATAATACCGGTTGCCTTGAGGTATTCTCTACCCGTTATCCGGAGAGCGCCTGGGGGGTACCCTGGATACATTCTTTATTTGAGAATGCCGCGGCAGTGGCATCGGGAGTGGAAGCAGCTTTGATATATTTAGGCAAGAAAGATACGACTAATGTTATCGCGCAGGGAGGAGATGGGAGTACTGCAGATATCGGCTTACAGGCATTATCCGGGATGCTGGAGAGAGGCCATGATATCCTCTATGTCTGCTACGATAATGAGGCTTATATGAATACCGGCGTGCAAAGGAGCGGGCTTACGCCATTTAACACCAATACTACTACCAGCCCAACTGGAGCAAAATCTACGGGTAATATCCGTCCCAAGAAACCTATGCCCGAGATCGCCTTGGCCCACGGGATACCTTATGTGGCCGTGGCCTCCGCCGGTTTTACCCAGGATTTACAGCGCAAAGTCAAGAAGGCCATCTCCATCAAAGGTCCTAAATATATACAGGTGCATGTGCCTTGCCCTCTGGGATGGCGTCATGAACCGAGCGCGATGATACAGGTGGCCAAGGCAGCGGTGGATACCGGGTTATATCCTTTGCTTGAATACGAAAACGGATCACTCCTCTCCAGGAAGCAGATTACTCCTAAACCGGTTGAAGAATACCTGAAACTCCAGGGGAGGTTCAAGCATCTCTTGAATAAGCCTGAAGAGATAAAAAAGATACAGGAGATAGCAGATAGTAATATTAAGAAGTACGGCCTGAAATTGGAAGGGCAGGGGTAACAGGAGAAAAGGGAGGTAGGTATGGGAAAACAGGCAAGGGCAATCGTGGATTTGAGCTTAAAGGATCTGGTAAAAGATCTGAATAAGGCTTATGCCGATGAGTGGCTGGCGTTTTACCTTTATTGGTATATGGCCCAGACAGTTTCCGGTAGAGCCTACGAGGATATCGAGGAGATGTTGAGTAAGATAGCCAAAGATGAGCTGGAGCACGCAGGTGAATTAGCCGACCTGATAACAAAATTGGGCGATGTGCCTATCGCCAATCCCATGGATCTGGAAAAGTTCGCCAACGCTCCTTACATGATGCCTCCTAAGAATACGGCTGATATTAACCGTATCATCAGGATAGTCACCGAGGCAGAGGCAGGGGCAATAGAGGTTTACAACAAGATCGCCAAGAAGACATTGGGTAAGGATAATGTTACCTATCAGCTGGTAACGCATATCCTCTCCGAGGAAGTAACGCACGAAGAGACTTTTGAGAACCTGTTAGAGAGATAATCTATTTCTTTAGGAGGCAAATATGGCTAAGGTTAGTGTAGATGCTTCTACCTGTGTTGGTTGCGGTTTATGTGAACAGTCTTGCCCGGAGGTATTTGAGGTGCAGGGGGATGGCCTGGCGCACGTGAAATCGCAGGTCTGTACAAGCTGTAATCTGCAGGAAGTAGCCGAGCAGTGCCCGGTCAACTCCATTAAGGTAAGCTGAGGATCCTTAGAGGTTAAGCGCTTTTCTTTTTAAGTCTTCCAGAATCATCCCGAAGCGTTCCTGCTTTTTTCCCAGCAGTACTTTTTCCGTGAATTCCTTCTTTTCGCTTTCGAATTTTTTCTCATCTATCGGGATACGGGATTTTACCTTGATAATATAGAATCCGGTGGGGGCCTGGATGATTTCGCTGAATTCATCCTCTTTTAAGTCAAGTGCGGCCAGCCAGAAGGGATCCGATGCCCCTATCCCCTCGATGTAACTGCCGAATTTAAAAGGATCGGTTGAGCTGTTCTTCAGGGTGAATTCCGCTGCCAGTCTGTTAAAGTCGCAGAGTTTGGGGTTTATCTGATACTGCTTCTTTAATTCCATCAGGCAGGCTTGAGCGTTTTCTTTGGCCTTTCCCGACGCCTTCTCGTGGCTTAAACTTTCCTTTACCTTGTCTTCCACCTTCTCAAAATCCGGGATATAGGCTTCTTTCTTTTCTTTAAGCCTTAAAAGGTAGTATTTTTTTTCCACGGCTATCAGGGGGGTGAAATCCCCTATCTTAAGCCTTCCGATAAACCCCAGGATTTCCGGAGACCAGCCTACCCCCGGTATGGGGTCAGTCTGGGCGAAGAGCCCGGTTTCTTTGGCTTCTAAACCCGCATCCTTGGCGAGCTTTGCAAAATCCGAATTCCTGTTCACATTCTCCCGTAATTTATTCATCGCTTCCTGCGAATCAGAAACGGCATATTCCAGATTAAAAGACAGGGGTTGTTTGAAATCAAGGGAGTTCTTGGTAAAGTATTCCCGTGCCTCTTCATCCGAAATATTGATATTCTTGGCAAAGTCCGCGTAGAGTGCGGCCAGGTAGTAGAGACTTATCTCCTCGTTGGCCTTGCGGTATTCTTTTTTTACTTCCTCTTCGCTGGTAGTAACTTTATCCGTCTCCTGTTTAAACAATTTAGAGAGGATAAGGTTCTCGCGGACCTCTTCTTCAAAGGTGCGTGGCTGGACGCGAAAGACATAACGCAGCATCTCGGCGTAGATTTTATCGTCGAATTGGCCTTTACGTTGGAAGAAGGGGTATTTTTCTATCGCCTCCACCACTTCTTTATCGTTGGCGCTGAATTTCCTGCGTTTTGCCTCATAGAGGAGTATCAGCCTTTCCCAGGCTTGTTCTTCCAGGTTAAGGTACTTTTGCATCTCCTGGAAATTCTCACCGAACTGGATGAGCGCCATATTCTTGACTGCCAGCATCGCATCCTTGTATTCAAGGAGCGAGACATCCCTGCCGAAGATCCTGCCGGCATTACCTGATTCTCCGCGGTTGCGCATGAGTCCGGCTGAGCCCCAGAGCACAAAAGCAGGCACGATAATTATGGCCAGAACGACCCAGACTTTCTTCGCGGTCTTTTTATTGCGTAATTGTTTAAGCATAGGTATCTCCTTTTGTTTAGTAAATTATTATATCCCGATTTTTGCGCATTGCAATATAAATAGGGGGGGGTAAAGGGAGCTTACGCTGACGCGCTGCGAAGCATCCCCGCGTCACCCGTAAAATTATGTAACTTAAAAAATATCCCTTTAACATAAATTTTCTTTACAAAGGTTTATTATATAGGTATAATAATTGCTCGTATCATGAGAATTAGGAAGGATTATCTAAAAATGAAGAACAAGGTCTTAAAATTAGGATTACCCAAGGGAAGCCTCCAGGAATCCACCTTCAAGATGTTCCGCAAGGCGGGTTTCAACGTGAATTTACCCAGCGAAAGGTCGTATTTCCCCTCCATAGACGATACTGAGATTGAGCCGGTACTTTTACGCGCGCAGGAGATGTCCAGGTACGTCCAGGATGGCGCCCTGGATTGCGGGATAACCGGAAACGACTGGATATTAGAGAACAATTCTGACGTGGCGCGTATCACCGATTTAGTCTACGCCAAGCAGAGCCTGAATAAGGTGAGGTGGGTCCTGGCCGTGCCGCAGGATTCCGGCTTAAAGACGGTAAAAGACCTCTCCGGAAAGCGCATTGCCACCGAGCTGGTAAAGGTTACAGAAGGTTTCTTTAAGAAGAATAAGGTCAAGGTCGAGGTTGAATTCAGCTGGGGCGCTACCGAGGTTAAGGTAAGCGCGGGATTAGTGGATGCAATAGTGGAGTTGACTGAGACCGGCAGAAGCCTGCGTGCCAATAAGCTGGTTGAGATCGCCACGGTATGCGAGTCTACCACGCAATTCATCGCCAATAAATCATCTTTTAAGGATACCTGGAAGAGGAATAAGATGGAGCAGATAACCCTCCTCCTTAAAGGGGCGATAGCCGCCGAGGAGAAGGTAGGCTTGAAGATGAACGTTAGGAAAGAAGACCTTGAGAAGGTCATCGGGTTACTTCCGGCGCTTAAGAGGCCGACTATCTCCGGGCTCTCGCAAGACGGATGGTTTGCCATAGAAACAGTGATAGACGAAAAGGTGGTGCGTGTTCTTATTCCGGCTTTAAAGAGGGCAGGTGCCCAGGGTATTATTGAATACCCGTTGAATAAAGTGATCTATTAGCCTTAAGGAGAGAATGTATGCCTTGCGGCAGAAAAAGAAAAAAAAGAAAGATCAGGACGCATAAAAGAAAGAAGATGCGTCGTCGTCTTCGCCACTTGAAGAAGAGAGCTTGGGGTTAAAGCGGTAGTAAGTTTAATTGCCCACCAATTTTCACTCATGGCCTCTCGGATTAAAGAAAATATCTGGGGAACCTTTTTGTGTTTTGCCCTTGTCTTTTACTTTGCGGCTCCGGCATTCCCCTTTGATAAGAAGGTATCCTCGGCCTTAAGCCACTATATCATGGGAGTCATCCATGAGGACTTAGGCAATGTTGAGGGAGCGATAAAAGAATACAAAGACGCGCTGAAGTCGGAGGATAAGGCTTCAATTATCCACCTCAGCTTAGCCTCAGGTTATTTAAAGTCTAACTCCCTGGATAAGGCAATTGGAGAATTAAAGAGCGCGGCATTACTTGACCCGGAGGCAGTGGAGCCGCGCGCGATACTCGCCCTGCTCTATTCCTCAATGGGTAAGGCGGATCTGGCTACGGCAGAATACGAGGCAGCGCTTAAGAACGCCTCCAAGCTTCAGCCTAAGAACACCGATCTTTACAAGGGTTTAGGCGCGATTTATCTGCAACAGAAGAAATTCCAGGAAGCAGAGAAGGTATATGGGTTGCTGGCAAGTCTCACGCCGGACGATCCTCAGGTACACCTTTACCTGGGGAGTGTTTACGCCGAATTAAATAATTCCGCCTTGGCAGAGAAAGAATTCATGGCGGCGCTTAAACTTAAGCCGGATTGCCATGAAGCCCTTAATTCTCTGGGATACCTTTATGTAGAGGCAGATAAGAATCTTGACCAGGCGGAATCGATGATACGCAAGGCCCTATCCATAGATCCGGATAACGGCGCCTATATTGACAGTTTAGGATGGTTGTATTTTAAAAAAGGCAGGATCCAGGAGGCAATAAAAGAGCTTGAGAAGGCGAGCCTCCTGTTTAAAGACCCGGTTATTTTCTCTCACTTAGGGGATGCTTATTCAAAATCCGGCGATATGGAGAAGGCAAGATTAAACTGGGGAAAATCCCTGGAACTGGATTCCTCCCAGGATAAAATAAGGGAGAAGCTTAAAGATCCCCATGCCATACAACGAAAATCAAATTAAGGTCTTAGAAGATAAAGCCAGGCAGGTCAGGCGGCTGATCATCCAGATGCTCGCTAAGGCAGGCTCCGGGCATCCCGGCGGCAGCCTATCGGCCACGGATATGATTACCGCTTTATTCTTTTCCGTTTTAAGGCACAACCCCAAGGACCCCGCTGCTGCAGCAAGCGATAAGTTCCATATGTCTAAAGGGCATTGTTGCCCTCTCTGGTATGCGGTACTCGCGGAATCAGGATATTTTCCTAAAGAGAAGCTTCAGACTTTAAGGCAGCTGGGTTCTATACTGCAGGGCCACCCCGACCGCCGCGCCCCGGGGGTAAGCGTGGCATCAGGATCGCTCGGACAGGGCTTATCCGTCGGTTTAGGGATGAGCCTGGCGGCAAAGTTGGATAAAAGGGACTACCGCGTCTACGTGCTATTAGGAGACGGTGAGATACAGGAAGGTAATATCTGGGAAGCGGCAATGGCGTGCGCCCATTATAAATGCGATAACCTCTGTGCGATGCTGGATTATAACGGTTTTCAGATTGACGGAAAGATCAAAGATGTGATGGGCCTTGAGCCGTTGGCAGATAAATGGCGCTCTTTCGGTTGGCATACGATAGAGATCGACGGGCACAATATGGAGGAGATACTTGCTGCTTACGATGAGGCAAAAACAGTCAAGAACAAGCCTACTATTATTATCGGGCATACTATAAAGGGTAAAGGCGTTTCTTTTATGGAGAATGTGGTCGATTTTCATGGCAGAGCGCCTACGAAAGAAGAGGCGGAGAGGGCTTTAAAGGAACTGGAATAGCGAAAATGGCAGAACTTTTATATCAACGCGATATCTACGGTAAGACGCTGATTGAGCTGGGCAAACAAAATAAGGATATTGTGGTTTTTGATGCCGACCTTTCCAGTTCAACCCGCACCGGAGTATTCGCTAAGGTTTTCCCCGAGCGTTTCTTCAATTTCGGAGTAGCGGAGCAGAATATGATGGCTTCAGCTGCCGGGATGGCAAG
>DATJPP010000025.1:0-6766 GCA_035506355.1 Candidatus Margulisiibacteriota bacterium
CTATTGGCAGAGAATATAGCAGGTGTAATCTTAAAAGAAGTCTTTGGTAAATAGGTTACTCCAGCAATTAGCATAGAATCTGGAGAAATCGTTCTTTACAGCGCCAAAAAAGGCGAGTATAATCAATTTTCACTTCCATGATTTAAGACCCGCGCTCGCTTACCATACAATTTTTTGATAATTTTGCAGTTGTATTTTTCGGGCGATTAGCTCAGCTGGTTAGAGCGTCTGACTTACATTCAGAAGGTCAGGGGTTCAAGTCCTCTATCGCCCACTTAGATTTCACTTGCAAGCAAAAGCTTTTTAGGTTAGAATCTCATTCACTTCTTTTGGGGTCGTGGTGTAGCCCGGTCTAACACGTCGCCCTGTCACGGCGAAGAACGCGAGTTCAAATCTCGTCGACCCCGCCAGCTTACTTTCAAAACGAGATAGCTTGCGGAATTGCAAGAAGTTACAAAAACCTCCCATTTTCCTTCGGCTTAAACATTCTCCGGAGAAGAATTCGCTTGACTATACCCGTATCTATATTATATTAATAGTATAAGCTGGATAAGTTAATTCATTAAAGAAGGGGGAGAAGTTATTTCTGATAACCCTATCGCTTATATAAGCTTAAGAGCCTATGTAAGGAGGTCTTCTTATGCAGAAAACCAGTAAAATCAAAAAAGAGGATTGGGGGAAACCAAAGCTGACAATATTAATGAGGGCTAGGTCAGGGGAGAGTGTTTTAACTCAATGCAAGTCCTCATCCTCTTATGGCTCGGTTACTGGTCAGGTTGGGTGTCGCGGTACAGGCTGTGCTTCAACATGCTCGAGCGTTGGCGCTTCCTGACCTCTAGTCTTCTTCCCCTGAAGTTTTGGCCCATAGGATAATCGTGTCTGCTGCAAATGAAAGGAATAGATAAAGGCTTTAGGGATAAGCTGTTGTCTATTCCGTTTTTTTCTCTTTTTGTTTTGTTATTACCCTGCCATAAACAAATCTAAATATGCTAAAAAGTAACTACCTGGAGTTAAAAAAGAGAACGGAGCTTCCCCGTCTACCCTTCGAGGGGAACATTGACCTTACCTATCGTTGCAATAATAATTGTCGGCACTGCTGGCTGAGGATCCCGCCAGACTCCCCGGAATTAAAAACAGAGCTTTCCTTTGCAGAAATAAGAAAAATAGCGGACCAGGCCAGGCTTATGGGCTGCCGCAAGTGGTATATTTCAGGCGGGGAACCCATGCTGCGCGCAGATTTTGCGGATATTTTTGATTATCTCACCGCTAATTGTAGTTTTTACTCCATAAATACCAATGGGACGCTAATAACCCCAGAAATTGCCAGGCGAATGAAAAGAAAGGGCGTAAAAATGGTCGCGCTTTACGGGGCGACTGCACAGGTACACGATCATATTACGCGTAATCCCGGCTCGTATGAGGCGACGATGCGCGGCTTTGCTTATTTAAAAGAGGCAAATGCGGGCTTTATGGTTCAGCTTATCCCAATGAAAGATAATTACCATCAGTTTCAAGATATGATAAAATTGGCACACTCTTTAAGCAAGTATTACAGGATTGGCGCGACATGGCTATATTTATCCGCCTCTGGGGCAGCCGGGAGAAATAGAGAGATAATGCGGCAGAGATTGCCGCCCGAAAAGGTTGTAGAATTAGATAAACCAAAGCTGTCTTATGAAGAGTGGATGAGAAATGAAGGGTCTCATAGTTGCCAAAATAAAGATGAAAATGGTTATCTGTTTTCTTCATGCATTGCCAATAGGAGAGATTTCCATATTGACCCCCGCGGCAGAATGACTTTCTGTTGTTTTATTAAGGACCCCGGGTTCCGCTATGATTTGAGAAAAGGGGATTTCCGGGAATGCTGGGAAAAATTCATCCCTTCTTTAGGGCGCAAGATTAAGATTACCGAAGAATATAAAGAGAACTGCGGTTCTTGCAACTTCAGAAAGGACTGTTCTTCCTGCCCGGCTTACGCATACCTGGAACAGCGCAGATTCGACTCCAATGTGGGATATCTTTGCGCCGTGGCCCGTGAAAATAGGAAATCCAAGGAGGGCTGGAAGAAGGATCACCGGCGTTATTTCAGGATTGGCGGCATTACCATTCAAGTGGAATCGGATTTACCTTTTAACGAAGCTACATTTCATCCCAAGTTCAAGCCTTTCCAGACTAAAGGCCCGTCTGAGGATATGGTCTCCATTCTGCATCATTTTTCTCTCCCCAATTTAGATAATAATAAATTGGGCGTTGAGGTTTATCGCAAGCCCCCGTGGGCAATATACAAGAATAATGGTTCCTGGGTATATCTGGGGATTTCACCAGTGGAGGGAGATAAGCATTTGCACCGGGTGGCAATCTTTAACGCTGAGCATACCCACGCCTCAATTTACAATGATGAGGATAAATGGTTTCTAAAGAACAACCTGCATTCATTAACCCTTTTCCCTACTGACCAGCTACTTTTGGTGCGTATTTTAGCGGACAGGCAGGGATGCTTCCTGCATTCCTGCGGGGTTAATTTTAAGGGTAAGGGCCTGCTTTTTGTCGGCCACTCCAATGCAGGGAAATCTACTATGGCGAAGATGCTTAAGGGTAAAGCCGAGATACTCTGCGACGACCGCATTATCGTCCGCAGGGCCAAGAGCGGTTTTAAAATATACGGCACCTGGCATCATGGAGATGTCCCGGATGTATCCGCCGGATCAGCACCCTTGAGAGCGATTATATTTTTGTGTAAGGCAGAAGAGAACCGTCTGATACGCCTGGAGGAGAAAAAAGAGATAACCAAGAGAATCCTCTCCTGCCTTATCAGGCCGCTGGTAACGGTTGACTGGTGGGATAAAACTTTGCTGGTGGTGAATGCAATAGTGCGGGATATCCCTTGTTATGTGCTTAGGTTTGATAAGAGCGGGAAGGCGCTGGATTTGTTAAGGAAACTCTAATGCAAACAGGCAGTTACGTTACAAGAATCCCTACAGACAAGGGATCTCTCTGGAAAAACAGCAAACCGCTTTTAGTCAAGTTAGATATAGAGCTGACGGAGCGTTGCAATAATAATTGCGCGCATTGCTGTATTAATTTACCACTGGACAATCAAGAGGCAGCGAAGAATGAATTGTCCACCGCAGAGATAAAAAATATTCTTAAAGAAGCAGTTTCTCTTGGCTGTGTGACCGTGCGTTTTACCGGAGGAGAGCCGCTTCTAAAGGAGGATTTTGAGGAATTATATCTATTTTCCAGGAAACTTGGCCTGAGGGTTTTTATTTTTACCAACGCTACCTTAATCACTCCGCATCTAGTTGACCTATTTTGCCGTATTCCTCCCTTAGAGAGGATAGAAATCTCAGTTTACGGAATGAAGAAAAGCTCATATGAAGGGGTAAGCAGGGTAAGCGGTTCCTTTGAAGCCGCGTGGCGGGGGATAAGCCTCTTAGCTAAGAGACGGGTCCCTTTCGTAGTTAAAGGCGCACTCCTGCCTGCCAATAAAGACGAAATAGAAAAGTTTGAAAAATGGTCTGCCACTATCCCCTGGATGGATAAGTCGCCGCAGTATTCCATGTTTTTTGATTTACGCTGCCGCAGGGACAGCATGGATAAAAACCGGCAGATAAAGAAGTTGCGCCTTTCCGCGGAAGACTGCTTAAAAATACTTGTCCGCAGGAAAGAGTACTATATCAGGGTCATGCAGGAATTCTGTGCTAAGTTTATGCATCCATCCGGAGATAATCTTTTTTCCTGCGGTTCGGGGCATGGCGTTTGTGTTGACGCCTACGGTAAAATTCAGCCTTGCTTGGCGCTTAGGCATCCGGATTGCGTTTACGATCTAAAAAAGGTTTCGCTCAAAGAGGCATTAATTAATTATTTTCCCAAAATGAGGGAGATGAAACCGGAAAACCCGGATTATCTCAGCCGATGCGCAAAGTGCTTCTTAAGGGGGTTATGTGAGCAGTGCCCGGCAAAATCCTGGATGGAGTATGGGACACTGGATACCCCGGTTGAGTATTTATGCGAATGCGCACACGCTCAGGCAAGATATTTAGGGCTCATTGAAGAGGAAGAGAAGGCATGGAAGGTAGATAACTGGAAAGAGAGGATAAGAAGGTTCTGTGAAAAGGAGGCCCCGTATCATGAAAACGAAAATTGATTTAAAGAACAAATATCTCCCTTCAGAGGATGTGGTGGCAAGAGATGTGCACGGAGAGTTCATAATTATTCCCATAACCTCCGGTATTGCGGACTCAGATGACGAGATATTCTCGCTTAACGAGTTTGGCAGGGCAATCTGGGAGAAGCTGGACGGTAAGAGGGATTTAAAAGGGGTGGCCAGCATTTTATCCTCGCGGTTTGTTGCCACTGCCGGAGAGATAGAAAACGATGTTTTGGGGCTGGTGGATGAGCTCCTGAAGAGAAAGATGGTTGTTAAGGCATAATGGCGGATTATTTAACCCAGGGCCTAGAGGGATTCTCTCTTTCCGGGGAGGCTACCGTTGAGCTTATGCAGGCTGCCTTTAGGAAAGGGGCCTGTTTCCGTTTTCAGGTCAAGGGTTACAGCATGAGCCCGTTTATTAAAGATAACGATATTATTACCCTTGCACCAATTCCTTTCCCGGGAAGCGGCTTAGGGAAGACCGTGGCTTGCGTATTGCCTGCTAATAATAAACTTCTGGTGCACCGTATAGTAGGAAGAAAGAATGGCCATTATCTGATAAAAGGCGATAATGTAGCTAAGGCCGACTCCCTGATACCTAAAGAGGATATCCTGGGATATGTAACGAGTATAGAGCGGGGCAATAAAACCATATTTTTTAGCCTGGGTCTCGAACGCCTGGTCATTGTTTTCTTAAGCAAGAATAATTTACTGCCTTTGTTTTCTTCTTTATGGCGGATAATCCCAGGGCCGTTAAGGGGTTTTTTAAAATGCAAGGTTATTTTGTAGAGTCCGCTAAGCTGCCGGCAATGCCGCTTTGGGGGCGCATTGAAGGCGAAAGGAAGCTTCTCTCCTTTGATTTAGAGATTACTGCCCGCTGTAATAATAATTGCCGGCATTGTTACGTAAATTTGCCGGCTAATGACAGAATGGCCAGGAAGGATGAGCTTTCTCTGAATGGAATCAAAAAGATAGTTGACCAAGCGCTGGATTTAGGCGCTTTATGGTGCCTGATTACCGGCGGCGAGCCTTTATTAAGGAAAGACTTCTTTGATATTTATATTTACTTAAAGCAGAAGGGATTGCTGGTATCGGTTTTTTCCAACGCCACCCTATTAACAAAAAAGCACGCCGATTTCTTCAAAAAATATCCCCCCCGCGATTTCGAAGTAACGCTTTACGGCGTTACACAGGAGACCTATGAGAAGGTAACAAGGACGCCCGGTTCCTTCAAGGCCTTTATGAATGGCGTAAAACTCCTTTTGGAGAAGGGGATAAAGGTGCGTTTTAAAACAATGGCCTTGCGTTCAAACCTTAATGAATTGCCGCAGATTGCCCAATTTTGCCGCGAAAGGACCAAAGACTATTTCCGCTTTGATCCCTTCCTGCATTTGAGGTTTGACAAAAACTCGAAGAGAAATGAAGAGATAAAATGCGAACGGCTTTCGGTGGAAGAGATAGCCAGTATTGAAAGGGCGGATCCCGAGCGCTCTCAGGCGCTGAAGAAAGATTGCGCTAAGCTCATTTTTCCTGGAGCCAAAAATACTGGATGCAACCATCTTTTTCACTGCAGGGCAGGAAGCGGGAGCTTCAGCGTAAGTTACGATGGTTATTTTCGTCTTTGTTCTTCGCTTTTGCATCCGGATTGCGTTTATGATTTAAAAAACGGGAGATTGGAAGAGGTGTGGGGGCATTTTGTATCGAAAGTGCGCGATATGCGTTCAAATAAGGCAGAGTTCTTAAAGAAATGCCGAAAATGCCCGATCGTCAATCTTTGCGCCTGGTGCCCAGCTTACGCCTACTTGGAAACCGGGGAATTGGATAACCCGGTTGATTATTTCTGTAAAGCCGCTCATGCCCGCGTAGCAATGGTAGAGAAAGAGAGTTCTCTTTTATGATAGCCTTAAGAGAGAGAATCGCACAACTTTTCCGTTACCTTTTCCCCCACTGGAAAGCCGCGGCCTTGATGATATCTTCCAGCGGGCTGGGAATAATCCTGGGCTTGCTTAATCCCTATATTGTAAAGCTGATTATTGACAAGGCATACGTAGAGAAAAACCTAAGGTTGTTTGTGCTCTTGACTGCCTTAAGCGGTCTCATCTATATCATAAGCAGCGCATTGAGTAACCTGAGCACATATCTTAGCGGTTTCATAAAGTTGCGCATCAGTTTTGACTTGAATAGGCGCATTGCGCAAAAACTCCGCGGATTGACCTACGCCTATTTTCAGGATAACCCTTCAGGAAACAGCTTATACAGGATCAATTATGACGTAGAGCAGGTCGCGCGCCTAAGCGCCACTGCCTTGCCACAGGCAACCCTGTTTGTAGGGCAGCTGCTTCTTATCACGGGGATTATTTTTTACTTGAATTGGAAGATCGCCGTTTTTTTATTATTCTGTGTTTCTCCATTATATCTTTTACCCGTCTTCTTTATGAATAAGTTTCAGGAGAAAATAAGGAAGCTGCTTACTGGCAGCCAGAATATCTTTTCCCGGATGCAGGAGATGCTCTATCACATCCGCCTGATAAAGGCATTCGGGAGCGAGGGCGCGGAGTTGCGGGGGTATATCAGGCGTCTGGCAGAGAATGTCAGGCAGCACATCCATATCACTAA
>DATJPP010000026.1:0-4787 GCA_035506355.1 Candidatus Margulisiibacteriota bacterium
GGGACACTTTTGATATCGGCTCTCGCAGTGATGGAGGATATTAATAATACTCTCTCGATGTATGCCAAGGAGCCGGGTGATTTAATCTATGTAGTAGGGGATACCCGCGATGAATTGGGAGGCTCGCATTATTATGAGCTGCAAGGTTTCACCGGGAATAGCGTTCCCCGGGTTTATCCGGATAAGGCCAAAAAGATATTTACAGCGCTAAGTGAAGCCTCCTCTTCGGGGCTGGTTCGCTCGATGCATGATTGCTCAGAGGGCGGTATCGCAGTGGCTTTGGCAGAGATGGCCTTTGCCGGAGGACTGGGGATGGATATTTTTTTATCGGGAGTTCCCTATAAGCCGGAGAATAAAATGAGAGATGATTATCTTTTATTCTCGGAATCAAATTCCCGGTTTATCGTGGAAGTGGCAAAAAAGGACCAAAAGAAATTTGAAGCGGGATTAAGAGGTTTGCCTTTTGGCCTGGCAGGGTGCCTCTCTAACAATAAGATATTCAGGGTCTTCGGCCTGGAGGGGGAAGTCTGTATCAACAGTAGTATCGAAAAACTAAAAGAGGCCTGGCAGAATCCGCTGGCCTGGTAAAGGAGAAAAAATGTCCAAGCGCAATATGAAGCATGAAGATTTCACCCAAGAGGATCCCTGGAGGGTCTTCCGCATTATGTCGGAATTCGTGGAGGGTTTTGAGGTTCTTTCTCCGCTGGGGAAGGCCGTATCCATCTTCGGCTCGAGCCGTACTAAACCGGGGACAAAGTATTATAAATTGGCGGAAGAAGTGGCTTATCTGGTGGCTAAGGAAGGCTATGCCGTGATCACCGGCAGCGGCCCCGGGCTGATGGAGGCGGCGAATAAAGGTGCCAAAAGGGCTAAAGGGCAGTCGGTCGGTTTAAACATACACATACCCTCCGAGCAGAAACCGAATAAATATGTGGATATCCTTCTGGATTTCCGTTATTTTTTTGTCAGGAAGGTGATGTTCGTTAAGTACGCCAAGGCTTTTGTTATCCTCCCCGGAGGCTTCGGTACCCTCGATGAGTTTTATGAGGCTATAAACCTTATCCAGACCGAGAGGATCTCTAAATTCCCGGTTGTATTATTTGGGAAAAAATACTGGGAAGGTTTGTTGACCTGGCTTAAGAAGACCGTGCTTGCAGAAGGCAATATCAGCAAAGAGGATATGGATATTTTTGTCTTGGTGGATGAGCCCAAAGAGGTTATCGCAGCGATAAAGAAATTCTATGCCTGCCATTAAAGTTTGCGTACTAAGAACCGCAGGGACGAACTGTGACCAGGAGACGGCTTTTGCTTTCAGGAAGGTCAAGGCCGAGGCTAGTCTTCTGCATGTCAATAAGTTGATAAAAGGTGATGCTACCCTCGCTGATTACCAGATCCTGGCTATCCCCGGAGGTTTTACTTACGGGGACGATATCGCCGCAGGAAAAATTCTGGCTAACGAATTAAAGACGAAGCTGGCGCAGGAATTACGGGAATTTGTGGCTAAGGGCAAGCTTATTATTGGTATCTGCAACGGTTTTCAGGTCTTGGTCAAGAGCGGCTTGCTTCCGGGAAACAGCGCTTTTGTGCAGGAGTGTAGCCTTATCATCAACGATTCCGCGAAGTTTGAGGACCGCTGGGTGTATTTGAAATCAGGAGGCAAATCTGTTTGGACCAGGAACCTTCCGGAGGTAATTCATCTGCCGGTTGCCCACGGCGAAGGGAAATTCATCGCTTCGGATAAAAAGACTTTAAAGCGCCTGAAGGATAACGGGCAGGTCGTCTTCCGATATTGCAGCCGGGAAGGAAAATTCACGGGTTACCCGGATAATCCCAATGGCTCAGAGGAGGGTATTGCCGGTATCTGCGATGAAACAGGGAGGATCCTCGGGCTGATGCCTCATCCGGAGAGGCACATTGACCGTTACCAGGACCCCGCCTGGACGGCGAAGAAGACGGTTAAGGCCGGAGATGGCTTACAAATATTCCGTAATGCTGTTGAGTACGCAAAGAAGCATCTCTAAAAGGAGAAGGATATGTTAAGAGACCATTATTCTGACGAGCCGAAAGAGTATTGCGGGCTGTTTGGCATTATAAACCACGCGCATGCCAGCTGGATGACTTATCTGGGGCTTTATGCCTTGCAACATAGAGGACAGGAGGCCTGCGGGATAGCAGTAAGTAACAAGGGGATAGTCTGCGTGCATAAAGATATGGGGTTAGTCAGCGACGTCTTTGATGAGCAGGTCTTGGGCAAGCTTAAAGGAGATATGGCTTGCGGGCATGTGCGCTACTCTACCACCGGTTCCAGCGTGCTAAAGAACTCCCAGCCTCTCTTGATAGATTATGCCAAGGGGACTCTTTGTATCGCGCATAACGGGAATCTGGTCAATTCCCTGACCCTGCGTAAACAGCTTGAGCAGAGCGGCTCTATATTCCAGACTACCACCGATTCAGAGATAATCATCCATCTTATGGCTAGGGCAAAATCGCGCCTCCTTAAGGAGAGCCTCATTTATGCTTTAAAGAAGATAAAGGGCGCATATTCTTTGGTAATGATGGATAATGATACGCTCATTGGCGTCAGGGACCCCCTGGGTTTCCGCCCGCTCTCTTTAGGGAAGCTCGGGAAATCTTATTGCCTGGCTTCGGAGACCTGTGCCTTTGATCTTATCGGAGCGAAATTAATACGCGAGGTAGAACCGGGAGAGATTCTCTTTATCAATAAAGAGGGTTTAAGGTCGGTGAAACCCAAAGAGCTACAGGTGAAAGAGAAGCGTGCCTTCTGTATCTTTGAGCACGTTTATTTTTCCCGTCCGGATTCCATTGTTTTCGGTGAGACCGTGCATACGGTGAGGCGTAAACTCGGGGAGCAGTTAGCCAGGGAATATCCGGTGGAAGCGGATTTTGTTGTCCCTGTCCCCGATTCCGGGTTCTCGGCGGCTTTAGGCTATGCGCAGGAGTCAGGCATCCCTCTGGAGATGGGGATAATCCGGAACCATTATGTGGGCAGGACCTTTATCCAGCCGGCGCAGGATTCGCGCGATCTGGGCGTGCGGGTGAAGTTTAACCTGCTTAGAGAGGTCTTAAAAGGCAAGCGTGTGGTGATTGTGGATGATTCTATCGTACGCGGGACGACTTCTAAAATACGCGTCAGGAACTTAAGGCGCGCAGGGGTAAAAGAGGTGCACTTGAGGATCTCCTGTCCGCCGCACAGGTTCCCCTGTTTCTACGGTATAGATTTTCACCGTTCCTCGGAGCTTATCGCCAATAAATACGAGTCTTTGGAAAAGATCAGGCAGTACTTGGAAGTGGATAGCCTGGGTTACCTCAGCCTTGAAGGAATGCTTGCCAGCCTTAAATATGATCCGTGCAATTATTGTTCTTCCTGCTGGACCGGGGATTATCCGGTGCTGGCGGAAAAAGGCCAGAGTAAGTTTTCCCTGGAAGAGCGTTGTTGCGGACAAGGAGATGTGAAGTTATGCAAAAAATAACCTATAAAAGTTCCGGGGTGGATATACAAAAAGCCTCTCTCTTTAAAAGAAAAATAAAGTTTTTGGCAAAAAGCTCCTGCCGCAGCGAAGTCTTGAAAGAGATCGGAGGATTCGGAAGTTTTTTCAGCTTCGCTAAGAATAAATTCAGGGATCCGGTGCTCATCTCTTCTGCCGACGGGGTGGGGACTAAGTTGAAGGTCGCGCTCCTTGCGAATAAACACGACACGGTAGGAATTGATGCCGTGGCGATGAATGTCAACGATATACTCTGCACCGGAGCCGAACCGCTTTTCTTCCTGGATTATATCGCCTACAGTAAAGTTAAAGAGAGTATCCTCTTGGATGTAGTCAAGGGGATAAACATGGGATGTATTGATTCCGGGTGTTCTTTGGTGGGCGGAGAGACGGCCCAGATGCCCGGGATGTACAAAGATGGCGAATACGACCTGGCGGGTTTCTGCGTGGGGGTGGCAGAGAGAAAAGATATTATCGATGGCTCAAAGATAAAGCCCGGGGATGTGATTATCGGCTTGGAATCAAATGGCCTGCATTCCAACGGCTATTCCCTGGTCAGAAAAGTACTCTCGCAGGCAGAATTAAAGAGGATGAGCGCTGGGCTGCTGAAGCCAACGCGCATTTACGTAAAACCCGTCCTCTCGCTGCTTAAGCGATTCGAGATCAAGGGCATCTCGCATATCACCGGAGGCGCATTTTACGATAAGGTCTCCAGGATTCTTCCGGGAGATACTGATGCCAGGATATATAAGAATTCCTGGGTAGCCCCGGCGATCTTCCGCCTTATCCAGAATAAAGGAAATGTACCCGAGCAAGAGATGTACCATACTTTGAATATGGGTATGGGAATGGTGCTGATGGTTAAAGATGCGGTTGCGCAGCCGGTTATCGCCAGGCTCGCCTCTTTTGGCCTTAAGTCCCGCATCATCGGCGAGATCGTAAAGGGTAAAAAGTCAGTCGAAATAGTCTAGGGGGAGGGAAAAATGAATACTTTCTATTTAATCCTGGTAATTGCCTTCGTGATTTTTCTTATGGGGATAAGGATCGTCAGGCCTACCCACCGCGGGTTGATCGAACGGTTGGGCAGATACAACCGTTTTGCGGGGCTCGGCTTCAATTGGATTATACCCATAGTTGAACAGATTTACCAGGTTAACGTTACCGAGCAGATGGTGGACGCCGAGCCGCAGGAGATTATTACCAACGATAATCTTAATGCCAAGGTTGACGCGCAGGTTTATTTTAAGGTCAAGAGTGACGAAGATAGCGTTAAGAGCTCGG
>DATJPP010000027.1:0-2743 GCA_035506355.1 Candidatus Margulisiibacteriota bacterium
AGCAAGGGATTTAAGCAAATACAGTATCCGCCAATTGCGGGCTAATCCTAGCGATGGCCATCCCGGAAGGTTAGTTACAGAAGTTGTTGCCAATGAGGTATTCCGATTCCTGGTCAAGACAAACGCAAAGATAAAATCCTATAACCCTGGTGGATAAAGATGAGAAAGATTAAACTGTTGATAGCCAAAGAGGGCTTGATTATTATTGCCATAGCCCTGTTATTGTATGCTTTTAAGACCTATATTCCATCACTCGCCTTTCCTTACCCTAAATATAAACTGGAATTCCAAGACGGAAGCTCCAATACCATAGAGATTTATCCGGAGATAAAGACTTTTGAAATCTCCGGCAGGGGTAGCTCAAGTGCATTAGTGGCAAGATACCAGCATCCTGCCCAGGAACTTATTTCTAAGCGCATTACACAATTCATTAAGGCAAGCAATAAAAAATCTCCGTTATTAAACGCAAAGTGCGTAAATGGAACGCAGTTGTATTGGTATCGTCTCTACTTTGATTTCTTTTTCCAATCGTTACTTATTAGAACATTATCCATTTACTTATTTTTAGTGCTCATCCGTTTCATTCTTTGGGCGCTTAGGACGCTAAAGAGAGAGGATTGAATGTCGGTAATACAGGGGAGGGAATTTTATATTTCTAAGCGAGTCGGAAGGGCGATCATGGACTACAAGATGCTTGATGACGGCGATAAGATCGCTGTGGCCGTATCCGGAGGGAAGGATAGCCTGACTTTGCTTAGAGTTTTGAATGACCGCAGGAAGTTCGTCCCCATAAAATACGATATTGTGGCGGTGCATATTGACTTAGGGTACCCGAAGTCCTGCGCTGTGAAGCTTGCGAAGATATTTAAAAAGATGTGCGTGAAATATGTTATCAAGAAGGCAGATGTTTTAAAGAAGACTGACCCTAAGAAGATCAGTTGTTTCTGGTGCTCCTGGAACAGGAGGAAGGCCTTATTTGAGACTGCCAACCGTTTAGGGTGCAGCAAGGTAGCTTTGGGGCACCATAAGGACGATATTGTTGAGACGGTCTTGTTAAATATGTTCTTCCAGGGGGAGATCTCCGCGATGAGCCCGAAGCAGAAATTATTTAAAGGCAAGATCACCCTGATCAGGCCGCTTTGTTACGTGGAAGAATATATGATCAAGCGTTTTGCCAGAGAAGAGAAGATCCCGCATGAAACCTGCCTCTGCCCTAATTCCGTAACTTCCTACCGTACCAAGATGGGTGAGATTATCCGCGATATCGAGAAGAGGTGCCCGGAAGTAAAGACGAATATCTTCAGGAGTGTCAAAAGGGTCAAGCAGGATTATTTGCTTTAAGTAAAAAAGCTAGAGTGCTATAATAAGATTATGAACTGGTTAATTATCGCTATCTTTGCCGCAGGGATAATTTTTGTCATCCTGCAGTTAATTGCCATCTCCAGGCAGCTCAACGAGCGGTTGAGAGAGACTTCCCAGGCCTTGCAGGATACCCACCGCACAGTAGGGGACAGGCTGGATTCCGCAACCAGGGTTTTTGGAGATGTGCAGAAGAGTTTAGGACGCCTTGAAGAGACGCACAAGCAGATCTATGAGATAGGCAAGGATATATCCAGCCTTCAGGAGCTTCTGCGCGCGCCGAAATTTAGAGGCGAGGTAGGAGAAACCCTTCTGGGGAGGCTCCTGGAAGATATCCTGCCGAAAGAGAATTTCCGGCTGCAGCACCGTTTTAAAAACGGGAATATCGTGGATGCCGCCGTCCTTATCGGTGAGAATATTATCCCCATTGACGCGAAATTCCCTTTAGAAAATTTCAGGAAAGTCCAGGAGGTCTCTTCCGAAGAGGAGAAGAAATCGGTTTACCGCGTCTTTATCCGCGACGTCAAGGGCCGCGTTGATGAGGTTTCCTCAAAATATATCCTACCCGAGGAGGGGACTTTCACTTTTGCCCTGATGTATATACCGGCGGAAGCGGTCTATTATCAGATCAGCAGGGATGAAGAGCTTGGCGTTTACGCGCAGTCCAAAAAAGTTATCTTTGTCTCTCCAAATACATTTTATGCCTATCTTCAGGCCATACTCTACGGTTTAAAGGGGATGAGCGTTGAGCGTAATATCCAGAAGGTCTTTACCGAGCTGGAAGGGATCAAGCTGGATTTCAGGAGATTCCAGGAAGATTTTGAGATCGTGGGGAAGCACCTGGTTGATGCCTCTAAGAAATTCGCAGAATCCAAAGGTAAGCTCGAGGCGATGAATGAGCGGCTTGATAAGGCGGCGAGTGTCAAAGAGAAATAGAAATCTATACCCCGCGCTAAAAAGGTTCACCCAACGCTAATATGTGTTGCGTTGGTGTGCGCTAGGTAGCGCATGCGCGGGTATTGTCCTCGTGGACAAGGGAGGATAAATGGAAAACCATAAGTTTCATCCCGGGATAGCAGCGGTGCTTTCTTTTCTCTTTAACGGTTTAGGACAACTCTATAACGGAGAGATCTTTAAGGGGTTAATGATCATCATACTCTCTACCTTAAGCCTGCTCTCTTTAATCATTGGAAGCATACTGCTTTATTTCTGTATAAGAGGGATGGCTGCAGACGGCATGCAGGTTTTAGGCGCCCTACTCTTCATAGGCGGACTGGTCGCCGTTATCATAGTCGGGCTCTATAGCATATTTGACGCTTATAATACCGCTTCCAAGAAATGATCTTGAAGGTCCGCGTCCAGCCCCGGGCAAGCAGGAGCAAGG
>DATJPP010000028.1:0-4056 GCA_035506355.1 Candidatus Margulisiibacteriota bacterium
CAACTGCGTAAGGAATATGCGCTCGGAGCTTGAGATCCAGCCTAACGAGGATATCGAGGTCAAGTTATCCGTGGCCGACCGCAGGAAAAGGGCGCTCTTTGAGGATTCGAGGGATATTTTCCTTAATCTTTGCCGGATGAAAGAATTCACCCTGAATGAACAATATCTGAAGGGGCAGGGAGAATTTGTTTCGGTCTTAAAAGATATGCATATCGCCATACCTCTCTCGGGGGTTGTGGATATAGAGAAGTATAAGGTGCGCCTCGCGGAAAGATCGGAAAAGGCAAAACAGGAGATCAAGCTTAAGCGGGCGATGTTAGCCAATGAGAATTTCCTGAAAAAAGCTCCGGCTGATATAGTCGGCAAAGAGAAGGAAAAGCTTGAAGAGCTCAACGCCACGCTTAAAAAAATGGAGGCAGTCAAAGATGGATTCTGCTAACTATTTTCTTTCGGAGGAGAAACCGCGGTTAGATATTCAAAAGATCGACCAGATAGTCCGGCATGCCCTGGTTGAAGATATCGGCAAGGGGGATATCACAACACAGCTGACTATTCCTAGGGATAAAGAGATAAACGCGTATTTTCTAGCGAAAGAGGATTGCATAATCTGCGGCCTTGAGGTTGCGGGGAGGGTTTTTAGCGCCGTTGACAGGGAGATAAAGTTTTCTCCTCTGGTCAAAGAGGGCCACGCCGTAAAAAGCGGGAAGAAGATCGCCAAGATCCAGGGTTTAGCCAGCAATATACTCCCCTCCGAGAGAGTGGCGCTTAATTTATTAAGCATGCTTTCAGGAATTGCCACAAAGACCAGGGAGTACGTTTCAGCCGTTGAACCGCATAAGACCAAGATAACCGATACCCGCAAGACCATCCCCGGTTTAAGGGAGCTGCAAAAATATGCCGTAAGGGTAGGCGGCGGGCGTAACCACAGGATGGGGCTGGATGAGATGATCCTGATCAAGGATAACCATATTAAGGTCACCGACGGTTATGATAAATTGCCGAGCGTACCCAAAGGCTTCAAGATCGAGATAGAGGTGCAAAATTTAGATGAGTTTAAACATGCTTTAAAGTTTAAGCCCGATATTATTATGCTGGACAATATGAGCACCGAAGATATAAAAGAAGCGGTTGAGATACGCGATAACACGGAATTCAAGGGGCACCACCCGCGGACCAAGCTTGAGACGTCAGGTAATATCACGCTTAAAAACATAAAAGAGTTTGCCTCAACGGGGGTAGATATCATCTCGATAGGAGAACTGACGCACTCCGTAGAATCTGTAGATATAAGCTTAGAGGTCGAATGAGCCGAAGGGCCTTCTGGTTATCGCTTATCCTGTTGTCGGCATCCTCGCAATTACTCTTTGCCCAGAACTTTAAAGGCAAAGATAAGGTGATATTAATAAGCCCTCCTAAAGATTCTCTGACCACGGGTGAAGTGCTGGACTATTCCGTGGAGTGGTTAGGAATCCCGGTAGGCACGGTCATCTTACGCAATGAAGGGGTAGTCAAGGTCGGTGGCCACCTCTGTTACCATCTTAGCGCAGAATCCTATCCCAATAGTTTTATCAGAAAGCTTTATGATTTAGAATACAAAGTGCACTCTTACCTGGACGTGCGTACTTTGTGCAGCCGTCGTTTTATCAAGATAAGACGTATCAATAAAAAGTTTAACTACGTAATAATAAACTTTTTACCGGAGAAGAAGAGGGCATTGTATAAGTCTTGGGGCACAAAAGAGTTCGTAAATTTCTCCAAATCTAGAGGCGAAATTAAGCTTGAGCCTACTTCTATTATCCCCGATATGACTCAGGACCTCCTCTCTGCATTTTATTACCTGCGTCTATTAAATATCAAGCCCAAGGGTTCCTACCCGGTAAATATTTATTATAACCAGTCTAATTGGTCCATGTATATGCAGATAACGGAGGGCTTCTTAAGGGAAGTGCACAAGCGCGGCTCTATCGAGGCAGTGGATGTTTTTATCGCCTCCGAACTAAACGATCTTATCATGGGGAAGAATAAGTTCTCTGTCTCCTTAAGCACAGATTCCCGCCACCTGCCGATTGAATTCAAGTTCGGTACAGCGATGGGGTATGTCCACGGAGTGCTAAGGGAGTTCCCGAAATAAAATGCAAAAGTTCAGGCTGGTTACTAAATTCAGGCCCTGCGGCGACCAGCCAAGGGCGATAAATGAGCTTGAGGTTTTCGTCTCATCGGACAAGCGCTATTCGACCCTCCTGGGTGTTACGGGTTCCGGGAAGACATTCACCCTGGCAAATTTAATTGCCAGGGTGAATTTACCCACAATAGTAATTTCTCATAATAAGACCCTGGCTGCCCAGCTATACTCCGAGTTCAAGGATTTTTTTCCGCATAATGCCGTAGAATATTTTGTAAGTTACTACGATTATTACCAACCCGAGGCTTATGTGCCTTCTACCGATACCTACATCGAGAAAGACGCTTCCATCAATGAGCGTCTTGACCGCCTGCGCCTCTCTGCTACCGCAAGCCTGATCTCCCGCAGGGACGTGTTGATCGTCGCTTCCGTTTCCTGTATTTATAACCTGGGCGACCCTGGGGAATACCGCTCAATGCTTCTGGAAATACGGAAGGGAGTTAAGTTTGGCCGCGATGAACTTATCTTAAGATTAATCCAGATACAATACGAGCGCAACGATTACGAATTTATCCGCGGAAGGCTTAGGGTCAGGGGCGATGTAGTGGAGGTTTTCCCCTCTTACCAGGAGAAGGCCTTGCGCATAGAATTCTCAAACGATACGATAGAAGGTCTCTCTGAGATAGACCCGGTTTCAGGAAAAGTATTAAGCATTCTAGATCAAGCTGCAGTGTATCCTGCCAAGCATTTTATCGTTTCCACAGGGCGCATTGAGGAGGCTTTCAGGTCGATAGAGGCTGAACTTGCCGAACAACTGGAGTTCCTTAAGAGCAAAAATAAATTATTAGAGGCGCAGAGGCTGGAGTCGCGCACTAGGTATGATCTGGAGATGCTTAAAGAAGTCGGTTACTGCCACGGTATTGAGAACTATTCCCGCCATCTTTCAGGCAGGCCTGCTGGTTCACGCCCTTACTCCCTCCTTGACTATTTCGCCGGCGAGTATCTGCTGATTATTGATGAATCTCACGTGACGCTCCCGCAGATAAGAGGGATGTATGAAGGGGACCGCGCCAGGAAAGAGGTGCTGGTTGATTACGGCTTTCGGCTTCCTTCATGCCTGGATAACCGGCCGTTAAAGTTCCCTGAATTCACCCAGCTTATAAAAAAGGGAGTCTTTGTCTCGGCTACTCCTGATGAATACGAGATAAATTCAAGCGCAGGCCAAATCGTTGAGCAGATCATCAGGCCGACGGGGCTGGTAGATCCGGAAGTCATCGTCCGTCCGACAGACGGGCAGATTGAAGACCTGACGCATGAGGTAGAGGAGAGGGCAAAGATTAAGGAGCGCGTCCTGATTACTACGCTTACCAAAAGGATGGCCGAAGACTTGACTGCATATTTACAGGAGAAGGGCTTGAAGGTAAAATATCTGCATTCTGACATAGCGACTATTGAACGCTCCCAGATTCTAAGGGAATTAAGGGAAAGGAAATTTGACTGCCTGGTAGGAATAAACCTGCTCAGGGAGGGGTTGGACCTGCCGGAGGTCTCCCTCGTTGCCATACTGGACGCGGATAAGGAAGGCTTCCTCCGCTCGCAGACCTCACTGATCCAGACCATCGGCCGCGCCGCCCGCAACGTGGACGGCAGAGTGATCCTCTACGCGGACAAGATCACCGGCTCCATGGAGCGGGCCATCACCGAAACCCAGCGCCGCCGGGAGAAGCAGACGGCCTACAACGTCGAACACGGCATCACCCCGGAAAGCGTCAAGTCCCACATCGCCGACGTGCTCGCCAGTGTTTACGAGCAGGATCACGTGACGGTCGGGGCGGGCGCGGGTTTCGGCGAAGGCGGACAGTCGCCCTACTCGGCCGGGCCGCTGGTGGGCCACAACCTGGAGGCCGTCCTTGCCGACATGGAAAAGCGGATGA
>DATJPP010000029.1:0-5491 GCA_035506355.1 Candidatus Margulisiibacteriota bacterium
GCTGCTTTCTGCGGAAGATTCCCTCTTCGCCTTTGCCCTGCACCTGCGCAGATTCGGATTCTCTTTTTCCCTCCAGCGCGTATTGGACGCAGCCAAGATCATAAGAGAGACGGATAACTTTGACTGGGGTTATATTATACAACAGGCGCAGGCCCTAAGAATACAAGCTACCCTTTACTTTGTTTTAGCTCAGATTGGGATATTTACTGGAACCGAGGTGCCTGGGGCAGTACTAAAACAACTGCGCATAGGTTGGCTGCAAAAGAAAATGATTGAGTCTTTGATTAAAAGATGCACCTTCCGCAACGGGGAAA
Source organism: Candidatus Margulisiibacteriota bacterium (assembly GCA_035506355.1). Classification (GTDB taxonomy): domain Bacteria; phylum Omnitrophota; class Gorgyraeia; order Gygaellales; family Profunditerraquicolaceae; genus DATJPP01. The sequence goes on from DATJPP010000029.1 coordinate 315, forward strand.
GTTTAAGGGCGGACTACTTAAAGACCCACTTTCTTTTATACGATTCCTACCTTGAGCCGCTTGCCTATATTATCAATATACCGCAGGAACAATTCTGCCACTTTTTCTCGTTTAAACATTATTCCAAGCAAGCACGGCTTCTCTACAAACTACGGCTTTTGTATATGCCGCTTGCCTTTTTGACGCGTAAAAATAAAGAATCAGCGGGTGTGATTTAAAACGCGGTTAATGGCACTAACCCACCAAGCTACCAGTAGTGCAGCAATTCATGTGATTTGAAGGTGCGGTGCCCGACTTGCAGCCAGTTGACGCGGTGTTCCCGTCTCCACAACATCCCACGTCACTCGTTCCCGATGAACAAAGGCATGGTGTTGGGCAGTTACCGACACCGCAAGCAAGATTAGAAACTTCCTGGCTATTTAATAAAATAGCTGTGGGCTTAAGATAGGCCTTCTTTCTCATAGCCTATTCCTTTATTCCAGGTAAGTGTAAATCTTGCCCTTGTAATTGCGCAGGACGTATTTACCTTTCGCCTGTGAAAGGATATAGTTCGGCCCGACGGGGATCTTACCGCCGCCACCGGGTCCGTCTATGACATAAGTAGGTATGGCATAACCTGAAGTGTGCCCGCGCAGTTTCTCCATAATATTGATCCCTACCGCTACCGGGGTACGGAAATGCTGAGTCCCTTTTACAGGGTCGCATTGATAAATATAGTAGGGCCTGACCCTGATCTGCAGAAGCTCATGCACCAGCCGCTTCATAATATAGGGCCTATCATTGATCCCTTTTAAAAGCACGCTCTGGCTCCCCAACGGGATCCCCGCATCGGAAAGCATATCGCAGGCATTCTTGCAGCGCTTAGTGATCTCTTTAGGATGATTAAAATGTATACTCATCCAGATAGGAGAATATTTTTTCAACATGTTCACCATATTCTCTGTGATGCGCTGGGGCAGGCTTACTGGCACGCGCGTCCCTATCCTTAAGAACTCAACGTGTGAGATAGAACGCAGCTTTTGCAGCAAATTCTCCAGCTCATCATCCTCCAGGGTCAAAGGGTCTCCGCCTGAAATAAGCACATCCCTGATCTTACGGTTTGATTTTATATATTCTATCGCCTTATCAAACCTATCCGACGAATTAGCCTCCCGATGTTCACCTACCAATCTGCGCCTGGTACAATGCCGGCAATAAAGCGCGCAGTGCTCAGTCGCCAACAACAAGACTCTATCCGGATAACGGTGCACCAGGTGCGGGGCAGGAGAATCCCTGTCTTCGGCACAGGGGTCAACCATTTCATGCGGGCCAACTATAGACTCTTCAATCACGGGAACAGCCTGGCGCCTCAAAGGGCAATTCGGGTCTTCAGGGTCCATCAGGGTCGCCCAATAAGGAGTTATGGCAAGGGATAATCTCCCGTTTGCCTTCTTTATCCCCTCTTCTTCCGCCGGGCTTAATTTTATTACCTGTTCCAGATCATCCTTAGTGCGTATTCTATGCTTTAGCTGCCAGTGCCAATCCTCCCATTCTAACGGGTTTACATCTTTAAAAAGGGATATCTGTTGGTAATCCTGCGCCCTTTGTGTTCTGCGTACCTGCGTCTCCTGCTGCGTTTTTTGATTCTCAATTACCTCGATATTGCTCAATTTAGCCCCTTTCTGCGCTTTGAAGCACTCATCACTATCGCCTCAATCAGGTCTTCATATTTCATCCCCGCGGCATAGGCCATAACCGGAAAATTGGATTCGCGCGGGTCAAGCCCGGGTAACGGATTTATCTCCAATACATAAGGAATATTATCTTTGCTTAAGCGGATATCGGTGCGCGAGATATCCAGGCAGCCGACGGCATGGTGCGTCCTTAAAGCTACTTCTTTTACCATCGCCTCCGTATGTTTATCCAGCCTCGCCGGACAATGGAAGGTGGGGACCAGGCCTAACTCGCTATTACCCTGGTATTCTTTCATCCGCCAGGAATAAAAATATTCTCCACTGTTGCTGCAGCTGGCAAAATCTATCTCCAATATAGGTAAAATTGTGGTCTTCCCGTTCTCAAGGATACCTACGGTCAGCTCTTTCCCCTCGATAAACTCCTCGACCAGCGCCTCCTGCCTGTATTGCCTGACTACTTCTTCAATTTTCTTAATCAGCGCATCCTTGGCAAAGACCACATTGGATTTATTAATCCCCTTGGCAGAGCCTTCGCAGTTAGGCTTGACGATCAAAGGGAACTGCAGCTCCGGGTCAAGCCCCGTTTCGATCTTGGAAAATACCTGAAAACGCGGGGTAGGGATATTCTCCGCCTTGAGTATTTTTTTAGTCAATCCCTTATTCAGGGCAAGGGCTAAAGAGAAGGTATCCGAACCGGTGTAGGGGATATTCAAATGATCCAGAAGAGCGGGGACTTCGGATTCGCGGAACTTCCCGAATTTGCCTTCGGCGATGTTAAAAACCATATCCACGCTGTTATTCCTAAAATAAGAGATCAGCCGCGGGTATTCCACGTCGATAGCCTCGACCGTATGCCCTTTGGTCTTAAGCGCCGAGACGATGGCATTGATGGTCTCTTCGGAATCGCACTCCGAGAAATAATCATCCGGCTTTGTGGAATCCTTCTTTTTAAGATTATAGGTAAGTGCGATTTTCATCTAATTGAAGTTATTCCTTATCAGCGCGCTCTTTAAGATCTTTCCGATTATCTCTTCGTAAGAACTGCCGGCCGTCTCAGCTACGAGCTTAAAGACGTCTTCGGTAGAAAGAGATGGAAGCGGGTTAATCTCCAGGACATAGGGCTTACCTTCATTATCGACCCGGAAGTCTACCCTGCCGAAATCGCGGCATTCAACGGCATTGTAAGTCTTAAGCGCCAGCTTGCTCAGCTTCTCCTTCAATTCCTGGCTAATCTTGGCCGGACAGATATATTCCAGCCTGTTGGAAGTTATACGGGCAAAGGTATAGAATTTATCGTTTAAGTGGAGTTTACCGTCTATCTTTATCTGCACGACAGGCATCGCCTCCGGCGGGTCATTGCCGACGATGGCCACGGTAAATTCCTGCCCGGAGATAAATTCCTCGATAAGCGCGGGCTGCTTGTAGGTACTGATAATATAGGCAACTTGCTTTCTTAGATCATCCATATTTCCCACGCGCGAACTCTCACTCAAGCCCTTGGAGGAACCTTCAAAGCGAGGCTTGACAATAAGCGGGAATTTGCAATGGTCGGCATTGACTAATTCCGCTTCGCTCTTTACCTCAAAAAATTTTGGGGTAGGTATCCCCTCAGCGATAAAAATCTTTTTAGCCATGACCTTATCCAGGGTAAGCCCCAGGGTAAGCGCATCCGCGCCTACAAAAGGTATCCCCATCATCTCTAGGAGGATGGGTACCTGCGATTCCCTGTTCCTGCCGGTTAAGCCTTCCGAAATATTAAATACTATATCGACGTGAAGGGAATCAATTTTGCCCAAGAGGCTGGTGACATTGCCGATTTTTTTGGTCTTGTACCCTTGAGATTCTATGGCCTTGGCAATGACGTCTATGGTGGAAGGATGGTCAAACTCGGCGTTAGCATCCGGCGGATCCCCCTCCTTAAATTCATATTCTGTCTTTAAGTCGTATGTAAGCCCTACTGTTTTCATAGTATTATAAAAAAGGGCTCCTCAATTACAAAAGAGCCCTGAACAATCAATTTATTTTTCCAATTTAGCCTTTCCTGCCTCCTAACCTAGTGTAAAATATCATAGTTACAGTCTTTTTTTATCATAATATGCATTGCTTGTCAAGTATTTTTTACTTTTTGGGTAATTTGGGGTATTTTTCTCTCTCGTCGATAAAAATGCGTTTTTCTCCTTTTTTTGAAGGCCGTGGAGATAAAACCAAGATTTAAGAAAAATAATTTCGCTATCTTTGGCCTGGAAACAAGCAAATAGCACCATTGGATAAGATCGTATAAAACGATGGCAGGAAGATGCAGGCAGAATCCCGGGAATGATTCGTTTTTAATGATTGTTGAGTACCTGTTCCTTATCAAATCCAGGTGCAAAGTTTCATTTAAGAACCTGCGGGCATAAGGTTTCCCTATCCCTTCTTCTCTGCGTACTGTCCCTCCGCGCAGATGAAAAGCCAGGGCATCGGGAAGATAATAACCTCTCCAGCCTAACCGCTTGGCCCTCCAGGCGATATCCAAATCTTCATAGAAAATATGGAAGTCCGGGTCGAAATAATCTTCTCCCTCTCTTATGTCATCCAGCATCTTGCGACGGTAAAATGCCACAGCCCCGTTTACGCCAAAGATATACCCTGGTTTTTGAAACTGGCCGCAGTCGGTAAGGCCATAGCCCCTTTCCCCGGCACTTAGCCAAAGAGTTAAAAACAGGCCGGTTGAATCTATTATGCCCTTCTGGCGGCGCATGATCTTTCCGCTGCACATCCCGACCGCAGGATCAAGAAAGAACCCTTTCAAGGCCTGGATGATAAATTCCTTATCCAAGATCACGTCGTCATTGAGGCAAAGCAGGAATTCGCCTTTACTTGAAGCAATCCCCTTATTAAGCGCCTGGCAGTAAAACAGATTCTCTTGACCGGTGTACACCTTTACCGCAGGATAAGCTGCGGATATCTCGGCTGCGAAACCGGGCCTTGCGGAGTTATCAATTACGATAATCTCCGAAGGAAGCGAGCTCTGGATAAGAACCGAATCCAGACAATCTTTAAGAAAATTCTTCCTGCCCGCGCTTACGATGATTACGCTGACCATTTTATTTGACTGGCATGCACCAGAGGGATATAATTATAGCATAATGTTCTTCATAATTCTAACCCTACTCATCACCCGCCCATTTATCGCATCCCTTGCCTTCCCCTTTGCAAATGCCATACATTCTATACTGCTATTGGCTGCACTGGCAGCGTGGCTGCTGATTAAAAGAGGGCCGAGGTTGCCCGGTACAATACGCTATCCGCTGGTCCTCTTTTTCCTCGCGCTGCTTTTATCGTTTATCTCTTCCGTAAACCTGATGGTAAGCTCTGCCGAATTGTATAAATACTCTGCCGGGGTAATGCTCTTTCTGGCTGCAGCCACTTTTTCTACAGAAGAACGGGATAAGGCGCTCCTCTGCATGGTAATAAGCGCATCTGTCATAAGTCTGCTGGCGCTTAATCAGTATTTTTTCGGAT
>DATJPP010000030.1:0-15139 GCA_035506355.1 Candidatus Margulisiibacteriota bacterium
GAGGTTATTTCCTAAAGGATACTTGAGCTTGGAATATGCGTTTTTAATCGCAGTAGTAGTTGCAGCATTGTTAGGCACGTCAGTGTATCTTAAGCGCGCTGTTTCTGGACGATGGCGTGATCTGGGCGAGACTTTTGGGTATGGCCGGCAGTTTGAGCCCGGTCTAACCACGGAAACCAAGACCTTTGTGACGACCCCTGTTGACCAAAAGCCCCCTACTAATGGTAAAGCTTATCTCGAGACGCTTTGGACTTGTTTTTCCGGAAGCGTTGTAGACAGGACTCCTATGCCTTCGGTAACTGACGCCCAATATTATGCCGGAGCATGTACTGGAGCATGTAATCAGCAGTGCGGTTCGGGATACACCTGCACAAGTGACTGTATGAATTATTGCGCCGCTGTTTGCGCACTACTGCCCAGTGCGTATCTGCAACCCTGCAGGCAGACTTGCGGTACAGGTGGATAAAATCTATCTATGCAAATATACCTATTCCTTCTAATACTCCTTTTAATCTTTGCGGCTGTAATTTTACTAGCGCAAGTCTTCCTGCCTGCGTTCCTATCTAAATACCGCCAAGTCCAAGAGAAGAAGGTCGAAGAAGCCTCTAAAAAGCTGGATAATATGTTTATGGAGGTGGAGAGAAAGAAGCTTTCCTTCTTTTTAATACTTACCCCGATAGTTCTTACGCTATGCGTTGTTTTTATCTTTAAGAGCGCGGTAATGGGGGCTGTGGCAGGAGCAGTCGGCATCATACTTCCTAATATCCTTATTAAATTCTGGGAGAAGAAAAGGAAAGACACCTTTACCAATCAGCTTCTGGATGGGATGATGCTTCTCTCCGGTTGCCTTAAGGCCGGGTTAAGCATACTCCAGGCTTTTGAGGTTATGGTTGAGGATATGTCCGGACCGATATCGCAGGAATTTAGCTGGGTGCTTAAAGAGATAAAGATGGGTGTTTCGCTCGAAGATAGCCTGAAGAGGCTGAATCGCCGTATGCCCTCCGAGGACCTGGTGCTTATTACCAACGCTATACTCGTCTCATCTGCTACCGGAGGAAACCTGGTCAATGTAGTAAGCCGTATATGTGTCACCATCCGGGATACCCGCAAATTAAAAAATAACATCAAGACCCTTACCCTGCAAGGAAGGCTGCAGGGGATAATCATGGGGTTACTCCCTTTTGTTTTTATCTGGTTTGTGCTGACTTTTAATAAAGAGCATTTTAACATAATGCTGACGACCGAGATCGGCAGGATGCTTATCGCCGTAGCCGTTTTCTTGTTGGTTGTCGGGCTATTCTTAATCGCCAAGTTCAGTAAGCTTCCGGAGGTATAGGAGAGGATATGGATTTATTCCTGATCAGTATTTACCTAGTTTTACTCACCGCCATCAATCTGGCGATCATGGGTATCTTTGACCAACAGTCCGTAAGCAAAAGGCTGCCTTTGCCGCAAGAGCCTTCCAAACAAACAGTGCGTTTGGATAAGATAGGCTTGTCAGTTTCAGAGATGGTCCCTTTCTTTAACCGTTTCTCCGCAAGGCTAAAGTTAAAAGATAAGCTTAAACGTAATCTGGAGGCAGCGCGCCTGAATATCTCACCCGAAGGTTACCTGGGGCTTAAATTATTGCTTATTGCAGGCCTCTGCGTTGTGGCCTTCTTTACTTTGGGCAAGTCAAATCCGCCTTTAATATTACTCGCTATACCCGTAGGTTATATGTTTCCGGATTTAATAGTTAGCAATAAGATAAAGGCGCGCAAGAAAGCAATTGTGCGCTATTTCCCAGAGACAGTGGACTTACTCGGGCTCTGTGTGGAAGCCGGCCTGGATTTTACTTCGGCTTTAAGGTGGATTACCGAAAGGGTTGCCTCTAATCCTACCATTGAAGAGTTGGCTACAGTAGCCAAAGAGATAAAGCTGGGAAAGACCAGGGTGCAGGCCTTGAAAGATATGTCTGCGCGCTTAAACATCCCGGACCTGAATACCTTTGTGCAGACCCTGGTTCAGGCTGAGCGTATGGGGACCCCGGTTAGCGAATCCTTCCGGGTTATCTCAGAGGATGCCCGGGCAATGCGTTTTCAAAGAGGGGAGAGGCTGGCCTTACAAGCTCCCCTTAAGATCCTTATCCCTCTAGTCTTCTTTATCCTTCCTGTAATAGGGATTATTGTTGGTGGTCCTCTAATTCTTCAGTTTTCCTCAGGTGAATTGCTTTCAGGAATCAAATAAGTAATGTCCATTCTGAAGTAACTCTCAGAAGGCCCTCCATAGTAATGTCCAATCTGTAATGACTAAATGTAGTCTTAGCTTTAATAATGTCCAATATGACTTACAGGATTCTGTCCCGAGATATTCTCTAAAATCTTCAATAATTCGCGTATATTATCTGAATAAATGGGGGATTATATTTGGCATCTTAAGGCGAAATTTACCTGTAGGGAAGCGCTGGGTTGGTAGGTCCCAGAAGGGGACAATATCTGCTCTTTTATGCAATTAATTTACTCCCGGAAGACTATATTTTCAGGTTTTTCCGGTATAGATGAAACCTCCTTGGCTACAAGGGATTAACCAAGAAAACGTTTTCAAAATTAGTGATTTTTTAGCTTGACTTGACTGCTTTTTATATGTTATACTTTCAGTGTCAATAGAATGAGCAGCAAGAGGATACGAAAAGGCAAACCTCAAGTGATTGAGGGGCGCAAAGCCACGGGTCTTCTGGAAAAAACTTCAGCAAAACAAAAGATAGCCGGGCTGCCGAATACCGACGAGAAGTTCGTATTTGACAACTCGGTCTTTTTATTTAAAGCATTATTAAGAAGTTTAAAAAAGCTTTAAATATGTGTAGCCAAAGATCAAAACTTGAAGACAGGAAATGGGGTAAGGGGAAACCTTGCTTTTTAACTTTTAATATAGGTAAAATAAAATGGACGAGATAAGGAAAATAGAGCCTGAATCTCAGCCAGCCTCCGCGACAGCGAAGCCAGAATTCAAGTCCAGTTTTAAAAGCTGGATTAGGGTTGTGGCTTTTATTGTCGTAGCGGTCTTTCTGCCGGAGCAGGCAGCCCAGGCCGTAGAGTATGACTGGCGCGTCCTTTGGCAGAAGCCGGCAGCCGGAGCCTTTGCCCCCGGATACCTCAAAGATATGGGCCGGCTGGATATTCCCTTAGCAGTAAGGAATATCCTCCAGGATATGGCCGGCAAACAGATTACCTCCGTAAGGCTCTCCCCTGAACTGACCCTGGAATTGGATAAGCCCCTAAATATCTCTAAAGGAAGAATTGAAGAAATCTACAACTGGTTAAAGGATAAGCCCTGCGGAGCAAAGGCATTATTTGACTACTTAACTTATAAGAGCGTTTCAGTCACTGAGCAGGATATCGCAGTCCTGACTTTGACCATAGATATATTAAACGGGGTGACCGAGCCGAAAGGTAACCCGGAGGTAGTCAAGAGCTCACTCTATGCCCTTTCGCAAGCCTCTGCCTTCTTTGGAAACAGGCTTTATCCGGTATCCCTCAAAGAATTATCCGTCAACCTTACCGCTCCTTTTATTGCCCACTTAAAAGATGAGCACTATATCCTGGTAACCCGGGTGACAGAGGAGAAGGTATATTTTATCGATAAACAGAAAGAAGAGTTTTTCCCCAAGGATAAATTCCTTAGCCTTTATTCCGGGTATGCCCTGGTTCCCGAAAGCGGCATAGGGGTCAGCTTATCCGCCAGCGAGGCCAAGAAGGTCTTAGGCGCTAAGAAAGACTGGACTTCTTTTGACCAACCCACGGATCTCTCATATCTATTCCAGAAACCTAAAATAGGAGATCAACTGTTGAGCCTGGGTATAACTATAGGCAGCAGCCTTATTATGCCCGGGCAGTCAGGATTCCTTACTTCTTTCACTACCTCCATGTTTGTAAATCAGATGAGTCAAACCGGGACATTGGTTGCTATCAGCGCGGGAATGAAGCCAGAGTATGCCCAGTTTGTAGGCTATGGTGTGAGTGGAGCGCTATCAGGGTTGATGTCAGTAGGACAAAATCATGATTTATATAAGAGCGGATGGGATTCGACTACCAAATCCTACAAATCTAGCCTTTGGAATAACAACAACTGGATTAGAGGTTTAACCATTGGCACAATGCAATCTACTCTTGTGTGCGCAGCTAACTACGGATTGTATGAAGTGTTTAAAGATACAAAATTCTATAAGAATAACCCCGTGGTCGCCAGTCAGATTCTCTCATTTGCCGGTAGTAGAATGGGTTATCTAGCTTCCAACGCCCTTTTAAGCGCGATGGATTTGAATGTCAGCACAGATTATGACGCCTCCAGGAAGATCAAGAATAAAAAGATTCAAGAGCAGTTAGCAAAACTCACTGGTGATCAGGCTACCATTGATGAGGCCATGAAGTCAGTAACTTATGGCTTCAAGGATACAAATGGCAATATAGTAAATGGCAAATCTTATATCAGGTTGAATTCGGCTCCCTTAGGGATGAGCGCTTTCGGTTTAGCCATAAGAGACCCTGCCTTCTTAAGCTCGACTCTTTCTCAAGGGATAAGCTTAGGTATTGACTATCTTGCTGGAAAAGATGAAAAGAAGAATAAGGGCTTAAGAATATTAGGCGAGGCAGTTGGCGTGGCCATGCCCTCATTAGGGCAGGGCTTTGGTAGTTTCGCGTTGCAGGGGGTGATGTCAGGGTTATCCTCCTGGGCCTTGAATTCTATAGGGGGAGAGTATGACGAAAAGACCGGCAGGTATAAGAAGTCGGGTATGACTCGTCTGCAGATGGAGTCTTTGAAATGGTTAGGCACAGCCGCTTTATATTCGGCTTTAGGTTCAGCGTTCTCTAACGACCGCGGAACTTTTGGTAGTTTCTTGAAGGGCAAGGCTGTTGGGCTGGCGACAAATATATGGAGTTTTGGTGAGACTGCCCCTGATTTTACGCGAGGTTCAGGAGGATGGACAGGTTTCGCTTATACCCAAAAGTTAGCTATGTTTGGTGGAATAGACCGGCTTACTCAAAGTGCTGATTCCCAATTAGCCAGTATTAATAACCAACGCTTAGATCAGGGGCTTAAGCCTTTAACCTGGAAACAATTTGTAAAAGAGGGCTACGCCACTTCGCTAATGCCTTCTCTCGGTGCTTCCTACGTAGAGTATCTTACTCAAACCATACAATATGACGCAACGGATAACCTAGCCCAAGTCGGGCGCTTGGTTCTGGAGAAGCCCTATAATCTTTGGAAGTTTGGGAGCAGGGTTAAAGGTATTGACGGTAATTCCGTGATGGTCGTTTCGCTTGCCTTCCCTGAGCTTGCCGGGACCAAGGGATTTACATCCAAACATGGAGTGACTACTTATTTCGACAGCACAGGAGCATCTGTAGGCACAGTAGCTCTTAACGGAAGCGGCCTATTAGAGTTTACTCCTACGGTAGGAAAGGCCAGGACTTTGGAGTTCGGTAAATATAGCGATCTTTTCATGTCCGAAGAGGAAGCGAAGACAAAATACGGCGAAGGGACTTATCTTAAACTAAAAGAGAACTTGGGCGCGGATTTACTCAAAGTCCAGCGGCACGGAAAGGATAAGGGCAACTACTTTATATTGCAGGAAGAACGCAAAGGCTTACTCTCTAATATTAACGTAGCTGTCGGCCAGAAGGCAGAAGGAAAATATACCTTTGGCGATACCACGGTAGAAGGAAAATTCTGGTCGGTAAATACTCAAGATAAGGGGTTGGTAGGATTCCTTTCTGCGGGCGGGTTAACCTTCAAGGATCAGGAGAAGGACTTAGGTTACGCCTTTGCCGGGATTGGCGCTAATGGCCCGCAGATACTATTGCTGAATAGCAAGGAGAGCTACCGCTTCCTTCCTGCGAGTGGCTCACCCTCTAAGTCAGCTGTTTTATCTGCACAGGGGATAGCCAACATAATACAGATAATTGGTTCGGGATTAACGGTTAAGCCCGGTTCCCTCGCCTCTTTTAATATTGACCCTACCAGCAACAGATTAACCCCGACCATAGATATATCCTCTTTAGGCGGCTTGGCAGAAGGTAGGAATCTGTTTATTAATGAAGCCACTACTAAGAGGGCAGGGCTTTATACTACCCAAGGAAGATATGAGCTTAAGGGAGATAAGCTGGACTCGGTTACTCAAAGGATAATAAGCTCCGATGCCGCCAAGACAGGCTATGAATTAAAGATAACAGATAAGGAAACGACAAAATTATCTGTTTTTGGCAAGACCCTGCGCACAGCCGATTTTAAGAAACAAGACTTAACAAGTTTAGATATTAATAGCTTGGGCTTAAGTTCAGCTGTCAGCTCCGATTTAAGCGCTTCCATGCGTCAAATGGTGGAAGAGATTGGTGGCTACACCGATAATGCCCAGTTATTCCTTTATGGAAAACGGGGTGGCGCCGAGTCCCAGGAATTCTCTCCTTACTACGCCTGGTCAGGAAATAACTTGATGCATGAAAATTTACTTTTGACTGGCGGTATTGGACTCCCAACGAAGTTTGATTATTATGAGTATGTTAATCATATTTCTTGGACAGGTACGGAGAAAGCCCCGGAAGGAAAAGATTTATTCTATACTAAAATGTACGATGAAAAAGGAAACCCCGTACTTGAGGGAGATTTGCAGGTAAAGTACCTGGGTGATAACCCGCAGATATTTGATAAGACAGGGCTGAGTTTGACTACCCAGGGCACAACCAAGATACACTTTGATAAAGCCAGCTTTGATAACTTCGATCTCTATCCCTTAATCTTTAAGGGGAGTCTTTTCGATGTCGCTAATTTCTTCTTGGCAGTTTCCCCGGGGAGCCCCCTGCCTTTTATGTTAGCTGATGTAGAGGCTAACAATGGCCTCATAAAGAATCCACTTAAACCCAAGGAAGGTGGATCTGCGTCTCAGCCTAGCCCGATAGATGTAGTGAAAAATGGCCTTAACCTGCAAGAGAAAGATGCAAACTATGAGCAGATAATGAATATTCTTAAGCGGGGTACATACGGCGAACTCAGTCGTGCAAGTCAGAACGAATACGAAAACGTACAATTGAATGGAAGGCGCGTCTTTTCATTCTCGGAGCAGACAGGATGGAATGATTATACCTATAATGCCAAATTCTCTATCCCGCACTCAATTGCCCTCGTTAAGACTCCTGTCTTAGACAAGTCCGGCCAAAATCTCTTCTTAAATTTAGGCAACGCTAAAGTCACTATACGTGAGGGCAAAAGCGAGTTCGCTATGCCCGAGGGCCAAACGACCTTCTCGGGCGCAAAGGATTATGTCAACGATAAAGGCGGAGAAGAGTTGCAATTATATGATAAGGGGGTATTGCGCAGTGTTCTGCAATTCTTCTTTACCAATAAGTCTGGGCAGAAGATCGATTCTCTTACCTTGGCCCCTATCTCGATGGATAACGGAGTAGCCAAGTCTTTAATGTTCGCGCGAGTAATCCAGAATAATATAGATCACCCTGAAAATTATGCTAAGGGTGATTTGCAACAAATAGGTGAAGAAGTGGCACCCGATATGCAGAAGGAGCTTGCGGAGAATTTCATTGCGCACACCACAGGCACGGTAGACGAAAAAGGCTACATCACCAGCGGTACCTCCAACTTTATCGAGCTTGGGCAGTTTAGCGGGACTAGAAATAAGCAGATCGATACCGCGCCCGCGTATTCCACTAAAAAGTCTTTTGATTGGGGCGGTAGTAAGGTCAGTGGCGAAGGGTTCTTTACCGCTGAAGACGCGGCTAAGAGCGGGAACAACTATTTCTTAAATGGAGTAGGCTCAGCCCCTGCTAGAGTGCACGAAGTTGATTTGACAAATATGGGAATGATAAGCAGGTTAGCGAATGTAGGGGAATTCGGCAATGTTCAGGAAACAGGGAAGTTATCCGAAAAGGGGCTAAAATGGGATAAGAGCATCAATGATAATGACCCGCTATTGCTGGCCGCGATTAAAATTGCTAACCCGGGCAAATTAGTTAACTATAATGACCCGCTATTGCTGGCCGCAATTACAATTAATAACTTGGGAAAATTAGTCCCCGTAAGTATGGGCGAAGTTAATGGCCAGCGCACTATACTTTTTTCCGAGGGCAAAAATGGCGGTGAGCTATTTAATCTTTACCAGGGCAAGTTTGGAGGAAGCGATAAGTTAACGTACGGTATATACAAAGAGAATTTAGACAATACTCCTGTTGTGCAGGCAGGGTTAGCAGGCACGAGTTTAACGCTTAATGCCGATTCCTATCTACGTTATTCCGGCAACGGCGCTTCTTTCAAAGACAAAAATTTTGGCTTATCTACCGAGCCTGTCTCTGGTAAAGCCTGGGGAGAGATAAGGGATTCAAATGGTTTGCTGACAGATAAATTAATCGTAGAGGAGCACGGCAGGATTTCCGGAATCATACCTGAAGGCAGGGTAACGTTTGACCCTAATAAAGGATTATATTTAGAGCCAACGTTAACTAACCTTGACCCTGTGCAAGCAATGGCTGCGCGCCTGGATATAGACACCAAGCAATATAAAGATAAGGAGCTGACAAAGCAGATTCAGCTGGCCCTGAATGAGAATGGGGCTAATTTAAAGGTTGACGGGATAGTCGGCTCCAAGACTACAGCCGCGATAAAGCAGTATGAATCGGAACACCCTACCTTAACTGATAAAATACCAGGATATACCAAGGAAGGAGCCTCGGGTTTAGTTTATGATTTCGGCAATAATAAAGTAAGCGGAAGCTTTGGTGTTTTTGTTGATTTGCTGGATCAAAATAACCAGCCAAATTTCGCCGGCCTGCAACAGATCGTAGACCGCTCCAATATCAAGATAGTCAATGGTTTTGACGCCAACAAAGATAAGCCTGCCTCTGCTGAAGAGATCAGGGCAGGGACAATGAAGCTTTATGAGAACAGGCCAGATATCCTTGTGGGTAACGGAGAGATATTCTCCAAAGATGCTTCCGGAGGCGGTATATCTGCTAACAAGCTAACGGTGGTGCACTCTTTTGAGAATATTAATGGTAAGTTTGCCGTAGAGTTTGCCAATGATAAACTATCCAACTTAAGTTTTGTGGCCAGGGGTTTAAACGCGATGGCCTTTGGTATTTCAGGAATGAAGGGCTGGAAGGAATGGAACGACGTAGAGGTATTGGATGTGGTAAAGGGCGGTTTTATAGAGAAGGGGATAGCGCAGCTGGTTAACTCTGGCGGAGTTGAACAGTCGAGGCTTGGGAAAAATGATATGTTGTCATTTGAGACTCGCACTTCGGCACTCGTTTTCCCCTTTAAAGTCAAAGACCTGACCTTAGTGTCGAATGAGATGTTTAAGGTGTTTGGAGAAGGGACAAGTAAAGAACCTCAGCAGTCTAATGCTCCTAAGTCCGTTGCCCCGGATTACCTATTGGATAAGGCGCAGTTGACCCCGGGTAAAGGAAAAGTTGAAGTATTAACCGAGGATACCGGCGCAGAAACCATTCACACCAAAGAGTTGCTAATGAAGGAGGGAAGTCTTGGGGTTTCCCTGCAGCGGGATAATTTAGGTAAGCTGCATGCCGCCATATTCTCGCCGTATGTCCAGGGGTTTGAGTTTAAAAGCGAAACTAATTACAGATTTATAGATGGTAAAGATCCTGTTAAAGCTTTTATTTTTTCAGGATCCGCGGTGGAGAGCAATAAAGAAGATATGTATATTACTCATGCGGATTACGGATGGAACAGGAAAGGCGATGCCAAGGAGTATAGCTGGGGGTGGTCGAGTATCGAAGGCGTTATGATTAAGGAGCTCTCTAGGACTACAGAGCCAGATAATCCAGTCGAGGCTGTAATTAGGACAGATAAAAAATCCACGGAAAGGAAGGATTATAATATAGCTACATATGCTATCCCAGCGGATAAACCTGGCTCCAAGTCTTTTGCCGTTATCCCCTACGCTTTGGATGTCGATAAGGGAAAACTTATTTTCCCAGGAGATAAATTCTTATTCGGAACAGAAGAACAACCTACAAGCAGCCGGTGGAAGGTTTATAACCAGAATAATCCGGAATACGAATTCCAGGCTGATAATGGTAAAGTTAAGTCATTGCAGCAGCAAAATCTATTAGCTAAGCTAACTCCGTTTGCTATAGACATCGCTCTGGATGAAAATAAGAAGAATCCTGAGCCCCAAATGGTTTCGTTCTTGCGTAATGACAAGAGCAAGAATGTCCCGGCAGACTTAACCTCCGGCGCATTAATAGGTAATCGGCCGGTAGAGATAGGCCAGATTAATATCTATAAGGAAGAGAAGATTAAAGGTAAAGCTATAAGCGGCTCTCTAGTAGGACTTGATATGGATGAAATGAAGTTCTTCTGGAATTACCAGAACGGCCAAATCAAGGATGTGAATTGGAGTGCTACTCTATTAAAGAAAGAAATTGTATTCAGCTTGGGCTATGGCGAAGAACTCTTGATACCTTTAAGGGTTGGTAAAAAGGATAAGGATAATCCGGATAATCTTGGCGCTTTATATGCCAACTCGTTATATTACGAAGGAAAAACTAAGTCTGTTTCATCCGGATATCTGACCCAGCCTTTTACATATAACGGGGAGATAACCTTGACTTATGGTTTATCCGGATGGAATGTAAAAGACGATAAGCTATTCAGCAAAAAACTGAACTTAGTATCTACAGGGAAAGAAAAAGAATCCCTGACTCTAGAATATAATAAAGATGGTTTTAAGGCAGCCTTTGATAACAAAGGGCAAAAATTATTAACTGCTGAATCCGCCAAAACTTCCTTCCTCGGAAAATTATTTGCTGCGTCCGCAGCAACGCCGAACTCCCGCATGTTGATGGTACCTCTGTTAGGTGCATTTACTAACAGTTTGCAGCGCGATGCGGATAAGGTTAATAGTGCGCTAATAAGTGGGCAAGCAACTGTGTTATCTGAAGGCGACAGCGGTCGTTTCGTTATTGATCGTAATGGGGAAACCATGGCTTTCGATCAAACTGGGAAAATGTTTACATCAAAGCGTCAAGATGAAGGAGGCACGGCTTTATTCCACATGGACAATGTGAAACTAATTGATAGAAACGGGAAGGGTTTTGTCAGCGTTGGCGGAAAGATAGTGGAAGAGAAAGGAATAGGACCTGTTGATATCAGGGATATAGGCGACAAGAAAAATGTCGCGCTCTTACAGTTATCTGATGGGCCGCAACTTGCCAGCTATAATGAAAAAACCAACACCTTTGATTTGCTCGAGGGAGATAATCTAAATGGAATGAGCAAGAAATATGGTGGCGCTTATCCGGAGCCCGGTGTAACACTCTATGATACCCAGAATGCCATGAACACGAGATGGTGGTTTGGCGGAGAGAGTGGAAGGCCTAGAAGTTTGATAGTCACTGATTCTAAAGGCCATGTCACTACCATAGACTTAGACAATAAAGACAGTAAAGACCTTAATAAAACATATCTTGAGTCGGCATTAAAAGCTAAGGACAATGCTTTTACAAGGGGAGATCCTATACCTTTGGATATTCGGGAGTCTTATGCAGATGCGTTGGAGAAAGCAACAGATTGGGCGCAGAGCAATAATTTAATTGGCAAAGATGAATATGTTATCGGAATACATGATAAGACGGTACTTACCTCCGGAAATGTTGTAGGGTATGGTCTTAAGGTAGGCTCTTTAGCCGTGGATTTATTTACCTTATGCAAAGGGTATCCCGCAGCCACCATGGCTACTGTTGGCATTACCTCGGCTCTAGCCAATACTGCAGGAAGCGATGTGCTTTATTGGAATGCCACAGGAGAACATTTATCTTCAGAGCAGCTGGCAACTACCTTTGGCTTAAGCATTCTGCCTTATGCTGTAGCAGGGATGACCAGATTTGCCACCTTCGGCAATGCTGGATTAGGTTATACCGCAAAAGAGGTTGAAGCTTTAGAAGCCTATAAGAATTTAAGTGGTCTGCAAAGAGTAACTTATAATACACTCACCGCAGGCGGTGGATTTGCTGCCATGGAATACAAGATGAAAGACATGTCTTCCCTGGCTACGCAGAATCGCCCGCTGACCTTCGGGGAAGGGCTTAAGTCTTTGGGTACAGGATACGTCTTATTTGGCGCTTTTAACGGGTTAGGCACTGTTACTCAAGCTCTAAGCGGTGCTACTAAGACCTCTCAGGCAATCTTATTAGCCAGTAGAACTCTCGGTGGAGCAGGGATTAATGTATTAAACGGCTGGTATAGAAAAGATATCAATAACCGGAGAGATGCCATATGGTATGCCGTAACCGGTGGCCTGACTGGCCTTGGTTTAAGCTTTATTCCTGCTTTTAACAGCGAACTTACTTCTTTAGGTAGGACAATAGCCTACACTACTTCCGTTTCAGTTGTAGGCGGTGCTTTGAATGATGTTGCTAAATTAGCCCGTACCGCGTTAGGTTATTCTGATTATTACTCCCCAAAGTATAACAGATCATTCTTCAAATCGTTAGGCATAAACGCCTTAGAGAATGCCGGACTGGGCTTGATTGAGGGCGTTGCCTGGCAATACAGAGATAATATAAGTAAGTTTATGGACCTGAAAGGAGAAACACGGATAGGTAAGTTTGGCTTATGGACTGCAAAGAGAGCAGCTGTATCTGGATTGGGTGGAATTGGTTTCTTAGGCATCGGCAGAGAGTATCTGGCGGATATAACTGGAGCCAACCGGACTTTTAAGGAAGACGGCTCAGTAGATAAAGAGAAATTCTTGACTAGCCCCGGCAAGTGGGTTAGCGCTGGCCTATCTGGCTTAGTGCTTGCAGAAACCATTGCTTACGGGTTTAAAAAATCTTTCCAAGGAACTTCCGCCAAGCCTGTTGAGGGACATAAGGCCCAGATTTTAGAGAATCTGGGTAGATTCGCCTCTCCTTCCTATACCTATGAGCGCATGCTTTTTGGCGGTGCCCTGGAGTGGCCTACCGTTACCGCAGTCATGGATTTATCCAAGCCTTACATAAACTTTGCCTTTGATTGGCTTGATAGCAAGCTAGATATAGGTAATGGGAAACCAGCTATTCATTGGCGTGCTGATGAGGAAAGCCAGGAATTCACCAGTCGAAGAGGATATTTGCGTAACTATGTTCTGAGCAATGTCCTTCAGGCTCCTTTACAGGGACTTTATATGGGCCCGATGATCGGTATCTTATCCCGCTCTACATCACAGGCATCTACTTTAAGAACAATGTGGGAGAGATACCCTACTCTATCAAAGCCATTTTTAGCAATAGAATCCGGGTTTAGGTACATCAAGAGCCTGGTAAAGGGAGAAAGGGCGTCATTCTTTGAATCAGGGGTATTACCTACGCTTAGCGGAAGCTCCAAGGCAATGGAGCTGATGGATAGCAATGTATTTAATCTCTTTAGCGGCCGCGGCGCTGCCACTGGAAAAGGCTTTATGAATCTTTTGACCAAAGGTCTTGCTAGCGAAAAAGGCTTGGTATTAAACTTCAATAAGATAGCCAGTTTAGCAGATATCTCTTTCTTTGTTACCACCCTTGACCGCGGCCTTGCCGAGATAGGAAAGATCGGGGCGTATACGGATTACCTTACAAGGGGAAAATTAAGTAATAATGACAACTACTCTGCGTTATCCAAGTTTGACAGAAGCAATCTCGTCTGGGTTTGGCTGTTCCAGAAACCGAATTCAATGAGGAGTTATTCCCGCGTAGGCACGGAGTATAAATACGGAGATCAGAATCTTAAGGTTACGGCAGTGGATAAGAATTACCAGGCCCTGAGCATGGAAGGGGCTAACGGCGAGAAATACGTTGTGAATCAGGACGGCAGCCTGCAGCGTAAATACAAGCCGAATGACATAATGAAGGTAACCGTTGGTAACAAAGAAATGGATATGGTGGTTACCGAAGCCCCTGACGGCAATCCTACTATGGGAATGCTTGATGGTCAGCGTTATTCCATCACCCACAATGAGAGCGGGCTCCAATTCAAGCTGCATTACCAAAAGGGCGATATGGTAACAGTAGTTTTCAAGGGCGCTGACGGTAAAGAGATAGAGCAAAAATTACAGATTACCGATCTTAATGAAGAGAACCTGCCTACGTTTGGAACAATCGGCAGCCAGCGCTATTCCATCACTCAGCACGAGAACGGGTTCCTGTACAGGCCTTATTATGAGGTCGGGAATAAGATGACCATAAAGGTAACCGGAGCCGATGGCGGCTTAATAGAGAAAGAACTGGAAATTACCAAGCTTCATAAGAACGGCAATCCTACATTTGGAATGATGGATGGCCAGACCTATTCTATTACCCGGAATCAGATTAAGCGTTATTTTGCGAAAGGCGAAAAAATAGGCGATATCGAGATTACCGAGGTTGTTAGAGGCAAGGCCAAGGCTGGAAAGGACGCCTATGGTAATCTTTACTCCATCACCCAGACTAGCGAAGGGGTCCAGTATAAGCCTTATTACGAGGTAGGACAGAAGCTTAGGATAACGATTACGGATGTCAACACTGGAGAGTCAATAGAGAAAGAGCTAGAGATCACCAAGCTTCATAAGAACGGCAATCCTACATTTGGAATGATGGATGGCCAGCGTTATTCCCTTACCCAGACTGAGCAAGGCCTCATCTTCAAGCCTTATTATAAAACGAAAGATAAGGTAGGTGAGGGAGAGGTTGTTAAGGCCCGTAAAGGATCGTCTAAGTCAGCAAATACAGTATTTTCCGCAGCCGAAAAGAATGGCATTGGGATCTTAGGCGCTCCAATCGAGATGCAGAAGCCCACTACTGAGCCGGTAAATACGCCTGTAATCGAGATAGTTAATCCAGTGACCAAGGAGAAATTTAGCACCATAGAGACAGCGCAAGAGGAACTCAAAGGGCTTGAGAAGCAGATGGAAACTATTCGTACCAATTTGAAAAATATTGAGTCTGACTTCGCCAGAATGGATCCCGATAATTCATTGAGAAACCTGGAGAAAGGTAAGCGTCCAAAGGATATCCAGGATCTTCTGGACCTCCAGGATAATACGCTTTTTGGAGAGCGGACCATAGGAGAACAAATTTCCGGTTTAAAAAATGATATTCTTAAGTCTTTAGGCGGCACTTCTCCTTCGGGGAGCACCTTAGGC
>DATJPP010000031.1:0-8587 GCA_035506355.1 Candidatus Margulisiibacteriota bacterium
GATGGATATGTAACTAAGAAGTCGGTGGAGGTAGGCAATCAGATACAACCCGGACAGCCGCTTATGGCGGTGATAGCCCTGGATGACATATGGGTGGTCGCCAACTATAAAGAGACGCAGCTGAAGAATGTTCATCCGGGCCAGCGCGTAAAGATACAGGTAGATACCTACCCCGGGAAGACCTTTACCGGAAAGGTGAACAGCATTATGGCCGGAACCGGCGCTGCATTCTCTCTTTTTCCTCCCGAGAATGCGCTTGGTAATTATGTGAAGGTCGTCCAGAGAGTACCGGTGAAGATTGTGCTTGATAAAGCCGCGAATAACGAACACGTGCTGCGTATCGGAATGTCCTGCACCTCGACCATCATCCTCAAAGATGAACAAGGCCAATAAATGGATCATTGCTTTAACCGTAATACTCCCCACGCTGATTGAGGTTATTGATACATCGGTGGTTAACGTGTCGCTTGACCACATCCGCGGAAGTTTATCCGCGGGATTAGATGAGGCCACCTGGGCGATTACGGCGTATCTGGTGGCAAATGCCATAGTTATCCCTCTCACCGGATGGTTGAGCCGTATCTTCGGTAGAAGAAATTATATAATGTTTTCCGTAGCCTTATTTACCTTCAGTTCTTTTATGTGCGGCAGCTCGCGGAGCTTATCAAGCCTGATCTTCTTCAGGGCACTGCAGGGGATAGGAGGGGGAGGTTTGCAGCCCATTTCACAGGCGATACTCCTTGAAACCTTCCCTCCCGCTGAATATGGGATGGCAATGGCAATCTTCGGCGTCGGTGTATTATTCGGGCCGATAATCGGACCGCTGATGGGTGGCTGGATCACGGATAACTGGTCGTGGAACTGGATCTTTTACATCAATATCCCTATCGGCATTATCTCCCTGATAATGATCATGCTCTTCATCAAGGACCCGCCTTATTTAAAGAGGGTAAGAGAAAAGATAGATTATTATGGTTTATCGCTTATCGTCCTGGGGATAGGGACATTGCAGATCATGCTGGATAAGGGGCAGCGCGAAGACTGGTTCTCTTCCGCTTTTATCGTAAGACTGGCCGTAATAGCGGCAGTCTCTTTTATCCTTTTCCTCTTCGTGGAATTGAGGACCCCGGAGCCGGTATTAAACATAAGGCAGCTGAAGAATGTTTCTTTCGCCAGTGCCAATGTAATCCAATTCGTATCTTTTTTCGGCCTCTTCGGGAGTATTGTGCTGCTTCCTCTTTTTCTCCAGCAGTTGATGGGATATAATGCCTACCTTGCCGGTTTTGCTATTGCCCCCGGAGGGCTTACAACCATTATGGTGATGCCTATAGTAGGGCGATTGGTCACAAAGATAAACCCTAAGGCAATCCTGCTTTCCGGGCTTCTCTTGTTATCGTATTCTATGATCATGATGGGGCGCTTTAACCTGGATATCGATTATGACACCGTGTTATGGACAAGGGTGGTCATGGGCGCCGGGATGGGGATGATCTTTATCCCCCTGACAACCATGGCCTTTACCACGATCAAAAAAGAAGAGATGGGGAATGCCACGAGCATATTTAATATCCTGCGCAACATCGCCGGTAGTTTTGGGATTGCCTTTATGACCACGATACTTGCCAGGAGGGCGCAGTTTCATCAGGTCAGGTTTAGCGAACACCTCAATCCCTTTGACCCGAGGTACCAATTGGGCGTAAATAAGGCAATGGCTGCCTTGGCGGTAAAATCCGGCGGGGCTTCCCCCCAGGCGGCAAACGGGGTGATCTATCGGCAGTTGATGAAAGAGGCAAGCCTGTTTTCTTTTACCGACGCCTTCCATATCGCGGCCTTAGTAATACTTTGCGTATTGCCGCTGGTATTCCTGCTCAAACGGCCGAGACACGCAGAGGCAGCGCCGCCAATCCATTAAAGACCCTTGTAAAGGGAGTTTAAGGATTAATTGAGAATCTTCTTGATATGGCGAGGTATTACGTATATAATTAACCACTATAAAAGGGGGCATTTTTTACGCGTTTAAGCAGCTTATCTTAAAGATGAAGAAAATCCATTTCTTAAGCCTGACTTTAATTTTCGTCATCGCAATATCCCTTCTCCTTTTTACCAAGGCTATTTGTGAAGATGAAGATTTCGCCCTCGGCATGCTCTGCAACAGCAATGTTTCTTTCTGGTATGAGGAATTCCTCGCCAGTATTTCGTCCAATCCGGGAGTTTTCTATGAGTATCAAGAGGTCTCGATTGCACCCAGGTCGATAATGGCATATTTGGAAAGACATGAAAAATCACCCCCGGCCTTGCCAAAGTTTTCTTAACATCCCAGATCCAATCAGCAAACTGACATTACTCGTTAAGCCCCAAATTTAAAAAAAGGATACTCAATATGAAGAAGATCACGGTTTCTTTGTTGATTTTGTTTTTAATATATGGGATGGCTATCTTGAATTCTGCTCAGGCTGCACAGGCAACGAGTGCCAAGAAATCCGGCATGAGCGCCGAGGTGGTCAGAGGCAAGATTATTTCTATTGATACAGCAAAAAACGAAATAGTGGTTAAGGAAAACAAGACCGGCACGGAAAAGACAATAGCGGTAGACCCAAAGGTCATATCTTCCTTGAAGGCGGGAGAAGAAGTGAAGGCCAGGCTCAAGGAGGGGACGAATAGCGCCGAGAGTATAAAACAAGTTGTAAAAAAGACCGCATCGACTAAAAAATAAGGCAACCAATACAATAATGGAGGAATTAACAATGAGAAGGATAATTTTTTCACTACTTGCATTTGTATCCGTTACCTCTTTATGTTTTGCCCAGCAGGCACAAGCTCCGGTTAGCCAGCCAGCGAGCCAGACAGTCAAGGCCCCGGTAGAGAGCAAGACTTTTACCGGAAAAGTAGAGTTAGTGATGGTCGGCGATCCCGCGAAAGGGACCAAGACAGAACTTACGGTCGTATCCGATGACGGAGTGAAGTCCAGCTTTATAGTAAAAGGCACTGCTGCGATCACTGCCAAAGATGGAAAGGCAGTTACCCTAAGCGATATAAAAAAGGATAGCAGGGTAACCGTAGAGTATATGACTAACCAGGCAGGGATAAATAAAGCGCAGTCTATCAAACTGGCGGAATAAGAGGTTGTTTTTAACAATTAGGGGCTGGATTTGTTTCTCCAGCCCCTAATTGTTAGAATGAATCCTTATAGAAAACCCCCTTTCTGCTTGATAATCGCTCTCTCCAGCCTTATAATAAATAGCCTTAGCGATGAAATTATCCCCTGCTATACATATGTCACTTTTTAGCTTTACCACTGGCTGATAGAGGAAGGTTATTTTATCGTAAGGCCGGAAGGCCGTGCATGATCATAAAAGGAGGCAGGTAAAATGGATTGGGGAATGAAGAACAGGCTGTCTAGAATAATCAACCAGAAGACAGGGCATTGCGTTATGCTGGCTGTGGATCATGGTTATTTTCAAGGGCCAACAACCGGTTTAGGTAATTTAGGTAAGACCGTCAATCCTTTGCTGCCTTATGCCGATGCCTTGATGATAACCAGAGGCGCTTTAAGAAACTGGATCCCGGCAGAGATGGATAAGCCTGTAGTTTTGAGGGTTTCCGGAGGGCAGAGTATTCTGAAAGAATTATCCAACGAGATAATTACGACTTCCATAGAAGATGCGATCAGGATAAATGCTGCGGCAATTACGTGTTCTGTATATATCGGAGGGGAATACGAGAAGGAGTCGATTGAGAATCTGTCAAGGATTGTGAACGAGGGCCAGGATTACGGGATCCCTGTGCTGGCGGTGACAGCCGTAGGTAAAGAGATGGTGCGCGATGCAAAATATTTGGGCCTTGCCTGCAGGATATGCGTAGAAATAGGCGCGCAGATGGTAAAGACATATTATTGCGATCCGGGCTTTGACAGGGTCGTTGAGGCCTGCGGGAATGTGCCCGTTATTATTGCGGGAGGGAAAAAAATAGAGGAACGCGCTGCGCTTAAGATGGCAAAAGACGCACTTGAGGCAGGGGCTAAGGGCGTAGATATGGGCAGGAATATATTCCAGTCGGAGAACCCGATAGGCATGATTAAGGCGGTGCGTTCTATAGTCCAGGAAGGCGCATCTACCGAAGAGGCCTTTAAGATATATAAAAAGAGATGAAGGTTGCAGTTTACTATAATAACCATGATATCAGGATAGAAGAGCTCCCGAAGCCTGCTGTCAAAGAAGGGGAAATCCTGGTTAAGGTAAAGGCAACGGGGATCTGCGGCACGGATGTTTTAGAGTGGTACAGGATCAAAAAGGCCCCCCGTATATTAGGCCATGAAATAGCAGGAGATGTGGTGGAATCAAAGTCGCAGAAATTGAAAAAAGGCGAGCGTGTCTTTGTCAGCCACCACGTTCCATGCAATAAATGTAAATATTGCCTTGCCGGTAATCATACCGCCTGCGAGGCATTGCACAGAGGAAATTATATCCCCGGTGGATACAGCGAATTTGTCGAAGTCCCGAAGGAGAACGTCGATATCGGGACATATGTATTGCCGCAGGGCGTTTCTTACGAAGAGGCTACGATGATTGAGCCCTTAGCCTGCGCAGTAAGAGGTCAAAGGGTGATTAACGTAGCCAAGGACCAGGTTGTCTTGATCCTCGGCAGCGGCGTTTCGGGTTTATTGAATATCAGGTTAGCAAAGTTAAAGGGCGCAGAGGTTATAGCTACCGATATAGATACGTACAGGCTGGGAAAGGCAAGAGAGGCAGGTGCAGATAAGGTAATAGACGCGCGCGAGAAACTTACACGCAAGGCAGATAGAGTAATAATTTGCACCGGCGCCCTCGCGGCTGTAGGGCAGGCATTTGATTGCATAGACAGAAAAGGCATCATAGAGTTTTTTGCCATCCCAAACAAAAACATTGAAATACCTGTTGAAGATTTCTGGAGAAACGAAATAACCGTTACCTCTACTTACGGTGCTTCTCCGGCTGACTTGCAAGAAGCTCTGGATCTGATAGAAATGAAAAAAATAAATGTCAGGGAGATGATTACCCATATCCTGCCATTAGATAAAATTCAGGAGGGTTTTAGGATAGTTTCGGAGGCCAAGGCCTCTTTAAAGGTTGTTTTAAGGCCTTAATAAAACAGCCGCTTTTTACAGGTTAAATATATCCCGCCTTATTATGCAGAAGAGAAAACTATTTGTTATCCTAAGCGGTGTTATGTTTTTTGCTGTTTTTGTAACTCTTCTGTCTGGAATTAAGGAAGTTTTGATACGCCATCAAATAGGCGCATGGCCCTTTGAACCGCCGCCAAGAAAAATGACTTATCTGACTCAAAAAGACGCCTATCTTAAATGGCGTTTCTCTCCCGGGAATGGAAGGAACAGCCTGGGATTAAGGAACAGAGAGATAGCGGCAAAAGATAAGGGGTCTTTTCGGATTTTGTTTTTAGGCGACTCTCTACTTTGGAGCGGGGATACGAGCAGGGGTGAGCTCTATACTGAAGTTATCGAAAGAGAATTGAACAAGGGTTCCACGCTTAAAAAGAGGATAGAAGTCATTAACGCTGGCGTCCCGGGGTATACAACTTTTCAAGAATTCGAATTTCTTAAAGAATACGGCTGGGATATGCAGCCGGACTTTGTTATTTTGGGGTTTGTTTTTAATGATGTATATTTCAAATACCTCCACCGGCCTGTCGAAAAAAGCATTCTGGATGAGGAGCCAAGCGCCAGGCTTCACCGCTTTGATACCAATTCTTTTCCCGGGATGTTTTTTTCAAAAAGTTATTTTATGCATGAACTCGCTTACAAGATAGAAAGAATGCTGCATAGGCTGCGGAAAGAACCGGAGTTTGGATTTGAATCTCACGTAGACCTTTATCTGGCATGGAAAAAATATGGGTGGTCTGACACGGATAATCTAATAGGGATAATGAACTCACAATTAAGTTCCAGGAATATCCCTTTCTTAATTGTTATCTTTCCCCTCCGTGAACAAGTCGACGATAAGTCTTTGAGGGCAAATCGCGATTATGTATTATACCCCCAGAAAGAAATCATCGCAATTTGCAGAAAGAACAGGATACCGTTTATAGATTTAACAAAAAAGCTATACGAAAATGGCGGCATAAAACTTTTTAAAGATTATCTTCACTTGAATAAAGAAGGCAATGATGTAGTGGGGCAGGCTATAACAAGTTATCTGAAAAATAATCTTGCTTTATAATATGCACTTGTCCTGCAGAAAGGAGTCCAAATGCCATATTTTCTAGTAAGATGGGCGATTAATTCTTTGGCGATCTTTACCGTTGCGCACATCGTCAGGGGGATAGAGGTCTCGAACACCGCAACAGTCCTGGTGATCGCCCTGGTAATAGGGATTATCAATGCCTTCGTAAGGCCTTTCATCCTTTTAATAACCCTGCCGATCAATATCTTAACCCTTGGTTTATTCACCTTTTTTATCAATGGGGCCCTTTTTTATCTTGTATCTAAGATCATAAAAGGCTTTGTAATCACCGGTTTCTGGCCGGCGTTCTGGGGCTATATACTTTTTAGCATTATCAGTTTCTTATTAAGCCTCTTAGCCCTTTCTGTGTAGGCAAGCAATAACTATGGCCGACAAAATTAATTCAAAATCTTACGAATGCTGTATTATCGGTGCGGGCCCGGCCGGTCTGGGAGTAGCATATGAACTGGCCAAGCATGGTATTACCGATACGCTGGTCATAGATAAGAATAAAGGGGTTGGGGGCCTGACAAGAACCGATGTGCTGGATGGGGCCAGATTTGATATCGGCCCGCATCGTTTTTTTACCAAAAATAAGGAAGTCAATAAGATATGGCACGATACTTTAGGTAATGATTTTCAGCCCGTATCCCGCTTAACCAGGATATACTATAAAAATAAATATTTCAATTATCCGATAAGGCCGGCAGACGTATTGATAAAACTCGGCCCCGTAGATTCCCTCATCACAATCCTTTCCTTCTTTTCTTCCCAGGTAAGCAAAAAGAATGAGCTCCTTACCTTTGAAGACTGGATCGTCCGGAAGTTTGGCCGCAAATTATACGAAACATTCTTCAAGACCTATACAGAGAAGGTCTGGGGCATACCCTGCAATCAAATCGGCGCGGAGTGGGCTGCGCAAAGGACCAAGGGGCTGGATGCCCTTGAGCTGCTTAAAAATGCGCTCTTCGCGGGGAAGAAAAGGAAAATAAAGACAATAGTCGAGGAGTTTGACTTTCCGGTCCTTGGCGCCGGTCAAATGTACGAGGCTATCTCTGACAAATTAACCTCGCAGGGGGTTGAATTGATGCTGGAGGGCAATGTCATCAGGTTCAACCGGCAGGATAATTCAATAAAATCCATATCTTGTTTAAAAACGGATGGCCAGGAAGTGGAAGTCACCGCCAAGCAATTCTTTAGCAGCATACCATTAGCCCGCTTTTTCAAAATGCTCAATCCTCCTGATCCGTATCAAATTATTAATGCTGCAGAAAAGTTGCGATACAGGGATCATATTACCGTCGATTTATTGATCGGCAAGAAAAATGTTTTCCCTGACCAGTGGTTTTATATCCATTCTCCGGATGTTCAAATTGCAAGAATAGCCAATTATAAAAACTTTTCGAAGTCGATGGTCAAGGACCAGAATAAAACAGGCTTGAGCGTTGAGTATTTTGCTTTTAAGTCCGATAATATTTGGAATAGAACCGATGAATCTCTGTCAGAGCTGGCGGTTGGCGAATTAGATAAGATGCATTTCATAAAAAGATGCGAGGTAGAAAAGGCCTGGGTCGTCCGTGAGGCAGATGCTTATCCCGTATATGATCTGAGTTTTCAAGAACACCTCGACTTATTGAAATCAAGAATAGGGCAATTTGCTAATTTTTATTCCGTTGGGCGGGCAGGCATGCATAAATATAACAATCAGGACCATTCGCTCATAAGCGGTATTTTGGCAGCCCGCAACTATCTAAAATTACCCGGCTCTCCTTTTATGCTCTGGGATATCAATGCCGAAGCCGAATATCATGAAAATGCGCAGAGGGGATAAGCGTGGGTTCATATTGTAATTTTATTTAGCGGCCATCTCACAAATGTAATAGTCCGTATCTCTATAAATCCTTGAGCAATTTTGTTTCGCTTCATCTTCAAATCTCCCCCAATCCCTCTCAGAAATAAACACCTTTCCGCGGGCTACTCTATAGGCGAATTTGGATAACCTATTCTTTGCTTCCGTAAAATTATCTATCCGATAGACCCTTTTTTCCGAATAAGCAAGCAGTTGCGGAGGGAAAAGGGGGATCGCAAAATCAGAGGCAAAACAAATATCGTTATAGGCGGAGTTCCTTTTAACTAACTCCCCGGTTATTTTATTGGAATCTGTGCCCTCCCGCAGGAAGCTTTTATAAGATATTGCTGTTTTGTAAATAACCGCGTAACCGAACAGAATTATAAAGACAAGACAAATAACCCAATTTAGGAGATTGCGTAATTTATGCCCTTGGGACAACTGGATTAAAATGCTGGGGGTTATCCCGAAAGGAATTAAAGATAAAGGCACGGCCCATTTCAGGGCAGAAAAATCATGCACC
>DATJPP010000032.1:0-3735 GCA_035506355.1 Candidatus Margulisiibacteriota bacterium
ATCGGCAGCCTTTTCGTTATTTAAGCCTGTCTTGGGAATCTGGCTTTCTACGAGATAGGCCTGGTTAATAAGGGAAGACTTGATCTGCAGGAGGGAATGCTCTTCCAGATTCTTATCCAGGAGGAGAGTGGCAAAACCAAAGGAGAAAATGATGATAAAAATACAGGAGAATATGAGCTTGTATCTGAAACTATATATTTTAATCAGCATCAGTATTGAACCTGTATCCGTAGTTCTTCACGGTAATGATGCGCCTGGCTTCATCCTTTAATTTCTTGCGCAGGGTGCGGATATGCACGTCTACAGTACGGGTCTGGATCTCCACGGCATGGTCAAAACCCCAGATATTATCCAGGAGATGATCGCGCGAAAGGACCCTCCCCCTGGCTTTGATCAGGGCGGTTAAAAGCTCGAATTCCTTGGAGGTAAGTTTTATGGGTTTACCTTTGACGGTGACAGCGATCCTGGAGAAATCTATGGTTAAGTTACCGATCCTTACAACCTCCGGCAGCTTATCCTTCTCTTTTATCCGGCGCAAAACTGCCCTGATCCTGGCGATAAGCTCCTTGGGGCTGAAGGGCTTGGTCATATAATCATCCGCGCCCAATTCTAAACCTACGATCTTATCCGATTCCTGACTCTTGGCGGTAAGCATGATTATAGGGATGGAAGATGTCTTGCTATCTGCCTTAAGTTCCTTGCAGACCTCCAAGCCATCCATAGTGGGGAGCATGAGATCCAAAAGAATAAGATCCGGATGCAGGCTAGCTACCTCATCCAGTGCATCCTCTCCATCGCGGACGGAAGAGGTTTTAAACCCTTCCCTGGAGAGATTATACTCCAGCATCTTGATAATATCCTTATCGTCTTCTACAATTAATATGGTTTCTTTCATGCAGTCTTCTAAAAAACAAGCGCTTCCGGATATTAATTATTTTAACAAACAATTAACCTCAAGGCAATGATATTCCAGGTGGCATCTCTAACCGTAACTTGAGGTTACGGAGCGAAAAGGCGCCTCCTTTGCGAGCCTGGCTTATCCTGCTCTTATTGTTTATTGAAGTCAACAAGTAATATCTTCATGACTAATGAGGCGATAAACTTATGCCCTCTTTCATTATAGTGAGAATCATGCGGTAAAAATATCTCGCTGTACTGCAAGGGGTAGTAGTTAGCTAAATCGTAGTAAGAGAACCCTTCTTCGGAAGATATCTCATGTAAAAAGTCCTGGCGGGACCTTGAAAAGAACCTATACTTGAGCTGGTTTGGAGAGGGGATATCCATAATGATGAGCGGAAGATTATGCTGACGGCATAAATTTCCCATCTCATGCAATATGGCCTTTGTAACCCGGAATGGGTTTGAATGTTTGCCAAAGACAAGAAAAGCTGCTTTGTTAAAGAAATACGAAGGGTCTCTTCCCCATATGATGTGTTTATCCAGCAGCCTGTAAAATACCAGCTTTTTATACCACGGCGCAAATGAACGGTGGCGCGCATGGTCTATATTCAATTTCCCATCATGAACCCAGGCCCTGGGTAAAAACTGGTCTCCCCGCATATTCATAAACATATCATTGGCTTCGGTAAAGAAAAGGATTACGACATCGGGCTTAACGATATCAATATATCTTTTTAGCACAAGATATTCCTGCACTGTATCATATCCGGTTACGCCGCTATTAATAAAAATGTATCCTGGTGACTCTTTTTTCAATATCTCGGAGAATATTTTATCCTGCGCAACTCCTACGCCAAAGACCATGGAGTCACCCAGCACTAAAACTCTTTTCCTGGAAGCATTTTCCGTAAGGTAAAAATCTTCACTATCCCTAAAACCAAGATTATTCGTCTTGATTTTGCTATCTGTGTGATTTGGCCTTAAGCGGTATCCAAGATCCGCATCAAAGATATATAAGGGATTGGAATCATCAAAGTTGTCCACATATTCAGGCAATTCTTCTTTAGTGACATTTACGTAAAGAATAGCCGCTGACTCCAACCCGATAAAGAGGATTAAAAACGATAGTATAAATGAGCCTATCTGCCACAACCAGCCTTTTTTCTGCATGAGCTTTCCTAAAACGCGCATCCTTGGGGAATCTTTATAGTAATTTGCCTATCTCATAGCATAATATTTTATAGCCGTTTATAAGTCAAGGGTTAATATCGCCCATCCCCTCACGCCTAAGGTTGAATATAAAGGTTATTAAGGAGATGCGGGGGGAAATTGTGTTGCCCTGCATATTATTATGTGTGATAATATAATTTTAAAAAAAAGATAATTGAATATGGCTGATAAAAGAATTCCTTCCCTGGACGGGCTGAGAGGGGTTTCAATCCTGCTGGTTATTCTCGGCCACCTCTCATATCTGCTTCCTAAGCGGATACCCAGATATTTTACTTTATTCATATACAGCAACGTTGGAGTAATCATTTTTTTTGTGATCAGCGGTTTCCTGATCACGACTTTGTTATTGAATGAAAAAAGCTCGCACCGCGGCCAGGTAAACGTACGGCTGTTTTATATAAGAAGGTTCCTCAGGATTGTACCGGTAAATTTCCTTTACATATGCGTAATATTGCTCTGCAATAAAGTATTCTCCCTTGGATACGCAAGAAGCAGCTTTTGGCATGCCTTTACATATACTGTTAATTTTCTTGGTGCCCCCTGGATTCTAGGGCATTTATGGTCTCTCTCTGTTGAAGAACAATTTTATCTTTTCTGGCCATGGGTGACCAGGTTATCTTTCAAGGCAATAACAGGATTTGCCGTTGCTATTATAGTTTACGCGCCTTTAGTAAGAGTCATATTTTATCTTTACCCAAATTGGCAATTTATAACCCTGGCGCCTTTTTTCAGGCATGCCGATTCTCTGATGATCGGGTGCCTGCTCGCTATCAGCCGGCATTCCTGGCCCGAATTATGGAAATCGCCTTTGCTCAAAAACAGGATTCTCTGCCTCTTCTCTATTTTTACCATATTTTCTATTACCTTCTTAAGCTCAATAAGCCAACTTATACGCCACCATTCAGGCTATCTCTTCGTGCCCCTGGGGACAACTATTATTTCATTATGCGCAGCTTATATAATTGCAAGCACAACTACAGATAAGAAGAATATACTTTACAGTTTTTTAAATCATCCCTTGATCTGCTATATAGGGATACTTTCATACAGTATCTATATTTGGCAGCAAGCTTTTCTGGGGGAAGACTATTTGCCGAATACTTCACTCTGGCGGAGGGTGTTTCCGACCAATGTTTTGCTGGTCTTCTGCGTATCGGTCTTATCGTATCATATCTGGGAAAAGGGGTTTTTGAAGCTCAAGGACAAATTCAAGGCAGGCTCAAATCTGTAAATTACTCTTAACTTTATTCAACAGTTCCAGATGCTTCTTTTCTTCTTTAATTATCACTAACAGCACTTCATGAAATTTCTCAATGAAGACCCTGTACATCTGGCTGTATATCTGTATCGCTTCCCTTTCGGTGTGAATGGCAATATCAAGTGCCTCCGGGACGCCGGTGCGCTTCTCCCTGGCCAGACGCATATCAAAGACAAGGCCCTTGAGCAGTTCTAAATGGGCCCGTATAAGCCTTGAAACGTCAACCGAATACTCATTAAGATCTTCTTTGCGCAAAGTAACGGCAATGCTGCGGAAAGCCTCTCTGTGGCTCAATTCCGCCCCTGATAATGTCAGAAAGATATTTTTTACCTTCTTATCATCAATAG
>DATJPP010000033.1:0-18111 GCA_035506355.1 Candidatus Margulisiibacteriota bacterium
TGCTCTGCCAACTGAGCTACGCCGGCATAAATTTCCATGCAAGGACGAATAACCAGACAATTTGTTTTATTATACCAACTTCTACCCAATAGTCAACCATGCCGTACGTATCTTCCGGCTTAAAAAATGGTTGACAAAATGGTCAAAAGGTGCTAGTATTTATAAAGTTATAACATTTTAAACAGGAACAGAGAGAGTGCTAGTATTAACTAACCGTAAAGCAAGAGATTGAAAAAAGGGCTTTGCGGTTTTTTTATTGGGAGGGGGTGAATAGTTAAGAAATGGCAAAAGGTAAAGTAAAGTGGTTTTCCAATCAGAAGGGTTATGGTTTTATTACTGGAGAGAACGGTAAAGACGTATTTGTGCACTTCAGCGCGATCAAAGGTGATGGCTATAAATCCCTCGCAGAAGGTGATGAAGTAGAATTCGAAGTTACCCAGGGTCCTAAAGGCGAGCAGGCCAGCGACGTCAGCAAGATATAAAATAGCACATCTTAAAACAAAACCCCGTGCCCAAATAAATGGGTGCGGGGTTTTTTATCGCATATCTGTAATGAAGTGGTATAATTCATTGATATGATTTCTAAAAGGTTATTATCAAACATAGCAGTCGCCGCCATAGCGATACTGATTAGCGTGTTAGTTTTGGAACTCTACGCGCGGATTTTCCTCACGGTCGATTATTTCAGCCTTAGCAAGGAAGTATCGGAAGTCGATAAAGCGGTACATGGTAAGTATATTGTTTACGATGAGGTATTAGGTTTTGTGCCGGGACCGGGATGGAGGGGTAGAAACGGCAGGTATGGTTTTCAAAATGGCAGCGAATATTATATGACCGCAGAAGACGGCATCAGTGACATAATAATTCTGGGAGATTCCATAATACAATCCAGGGACCTGGAACATTCCTTAAAATATCTTTTAAGGGGCATCCGGTTTAGGGTCTGGAATGCCGGAGTTGGTGGATACAACACGATCCAGGAAGCATATTATTTGCTTAAGTATATCAAAATTAATCCTGACATGATCATCCTGGGTTTTTGCCTGAATGATTTTACCCCCTCGATGACCATTATCCCGGATTCCTTTGGCAAAAAAAGGTGCGCGCGGCTCCTCTTTGAGCCATTAGGCTCGGTAAACCCTGTATTATTCAGGCATTCGGCCTTATACAGATTTCTAAAAGTAAGGCTTATGCATTTACCAACAAACGAAGGGCTTTATACACCGGCCTCAGTGGTGAATAACAGGCGTATCGTTAAAACCGGTCTGGAAATGATAAACCAATATTGCCTGGAACGGAAAATACCCTTCATTGTACTGATATACCCCTATTTAGAGGTTTATTCCAAGGAAGATGAAGCGTGGCTTAAGCAAGCCTTCCTTTCTGTAACGGAGATCCTGGAGGAATTAAAGATAAAATATCTGGATTTGCATCAGGCATACGGGCAGGGAGATCTGAGAAAATTCAAGCGCTCTCTTCACGACCGGATACATCCCAATATGCTCGGTGAATTTATCGCAGGCAGAGAATTGATAGGAAAGTTTTATCCGGAATTCGGGCTGACTAAAGAAGCAGCGCAAAAGATCGCTTCTGCAACTTACAGCGAATATGAAAAATATAATCCTCACGACTAGCACTGCCGTGTTTTAACGGCTATCAGGATTATTTATGAAACATCTCTAATTATACTACTTCTTGTTTTAAAGTAGTATGGCTTTTCTTTTGAATGAATCTAGGAGTTGACAGAAAAATTATGGTACGGAGGGAGGCTAATGTTCCACGCTCTTTAAGATACGCTCAACCATTTCCGTTTCATACAGGTCTTTTATTTCTTCCAAACTGCCTTTCCCAAGCTCTTTTTCAATGGCCTTTTCTATGGCGTTCAATTTCACGTCTAAGAAAATGAATTCGGGATTGGTCCTTTTCCCTTTGTATTTTAACTTAAAGCATTCCTTTTCTTTCCCGTCAATATAATTACGTAAATCATTTACTAATTTCTCCATCTCCTTTTTCTCGCTGGGCATATAGGAATCCTTGAGCTCTTTCTCTATTTCCAGCAGAAGAAACTCGTCGATTTCCAGCTGGCTGAATTTGCGCTCGTATTTATCAAAGGCCTCTTTTGTAGTTTTATATAACCAGAGAAGGTAGCGTTTCTTAAGGTTCTTCAGATCCCGCTTATCCATATTAAAGCCTCCTTTTACCCCTGTTATCTTCTCTTGCTTCAATTAAAACACTTCGTGATATATTCTATCACAGAAGGTTAAGAAGTCAAACTCGCCATCGTAACACACGCTTTTCTGAAATAAACGGAATCTCTTGGATGGGCATATTTTGGGCGCAAAAAATAACTCAACTTCTTTTATTAAATTCAAAAACACCTATAATCAACATTATAAAGGCAAAAACTGCAAGAAAGAGGAAATTCGCATAAAGAGCGAATGTTTTTAATCCTAAGGTATCCCACCTTAAAAGGTCAACGCCATAAGTTAAAGGGTTAAGCCTGATAACAAAGTTTATCCAATGAGGAAGATTATCAATCGGGAACATTGCCCCGCTTAAAAAGAACATTGGCATAATCACAAAGTTAGAGATTACACCAAACCCTTCAAAAGAATCCATCTGAACTGCAATTACTATTCCAAGAGTAGTACAAACAAAACCAATAAGAAACATCAAAGGTAGGAGTAATAATAAATGTGGCAAAGGTATATTGATTCTTATAACTGGCGCGAAAACTAAAACAAAAAGACCTTCTATAAAAGCGACTGTGGCCCCGCTTAATGCTTTTCCTAATACTATCGAGCTGCGCGGTATTGGAGAAACTAAAATCTCGCGTAAGAAACCAAATTCCCTGTCCCAGATAATACTAATCGTTGATTGCATGGCTGAGAAAATAAGATTCATGGCAATAATACCAGGGAAAATAAAGTGAGTGTATGGTATGCCGTGCACGTTAAATGCAGCCCTTAAACCTGTGCCCATAATTAAGAGCCAAAGTACAGGACGGGTTATTGAGCCCAAAAGCCTCACCTTATCCCGGAAATGACGGATAAGATCCCTCATCCAAATCATCCTGATAGCGTCAAAATCCATAGATTATCTTAATTTGCTCCTTGCCTTTATAAATTGCCCTAACCGCTCCTTCTCGTCCGACTCTTCTTCTCTGATATCACGGCCGGTTACCTCCAAAAATACGTCGTTAAGAGAAGACACGTTATATTTGCTATTCAATGCGCTGGGCGTGTCTAAAGCAACGATTTTGCCATAATCTATGATCCCTACTCGCTGACATATCTCTGCCTCATCCATATAATGCGTAGTAAGAAATATGGTTATTTTATCTCTAAGCGAAAGATTCAGTATATAATCCCAGATATGCTGCCTTGTTTGTGGGTCTAACCCTGTTGTCGGCTCATCTAAAAACAGGACTTTAGGATTATGCATTAGACCGCGGGCAATTTCCAACCGTCTTTTCATTCCTCCCGAAAAGGTACGGACGATATGGTCCTTTTTTGAATACAACCCGACTATATTTAATACTTCTTCAATACGTGTCTTTCTTGTCCTTAAAGGCAAATGATAAATCATCCCGTGAAAATTCAAATTCTCGTAAGCGCTAAGCCGTTCATCAAGGCTGGGGTCCTGAAAAATAATGCCTATAGATTTTCTTACCTCATTGGGAAAGGTTACCACATTAAACCCATTCACCGTTGCTTCTCCTGAAGTCGGCATAAGAAGCGTGCATAAGATATTTATAGTTGTAGTTTTCCCGGCTCCGTTTGGGCCTAAAAAGGCGAAAATTTCAGATTGCTTGACTTCAAACGAAATGTTTTTTACCGCCTGGAGTGAGCCGAAATTTCTTGATAGATTCTTAACGCTTATTGCCGTCTCGTTCATGTCTTATTTTTTCAGTTACGTTCAGTTCTCGCTTAAAACTATTTATGTTAATTATACCACTCCCATCTTGTAATTGTAACTTTTTATAATAAACCTATTACCTGAAGTGGATACAGAGAGAATATGATTTTATGGAGGGTGGTAATTTACTGTGGAATCAAGAGTTGCGGGGTTATAAAATTTAAATGCCGAGGGATGGAGTCCATCAAGCACAAATCTCTATCCGTCGGCAAAACAATGAATTACAACATAACTACTTACTTATCAAAGAATTATCTATTCTACCTATTATCCCGCGCTTTCCTCTATTATCTCGTATATTCCCTTTGAATGGGCGCGTTTTGGGCATAAAAATGAAAGGGGCGCTTTTTATTGTGGTGATCCTTTAGGCTGGTAGGCTAAAAGGCAGCGCCCCTTATATTGTTTGAGCAAAAGCTAATTTTAATTCTTCGCCGGTCCTTCCCGAACCTAAAACCACGATGAGATCCTTTAGCATGGGGTCAGTTAGGCAACAGCTTTCTTCCTGCATCCTTAAGATATCTGAAATACAGGAGATTATCTTCTCCTTATCGCTATCTAAATCCCCTTTGAAACAACTTGCAACCAGATAATCCTTTAAGCGCTCTGCCGAAGGGGTCATGCCAGAGTTAACCAGGTGTTCTATATCAGACCATTCCTGGGTCAAATTAATACGCTGCAGGCTATCCTGAGGTATAGCCCCTATACTTGACTTAAGACTATCCATAGACTTAGTAACTATAGGGAGGTTACGAAAGTCAATACCTCCGAGATCTCTATTTAGCGGAGAAGAAGCTTTTTGTGGTATCGGGGAAGATTGGGTAGCGGAAGTCAAATATTTATTTACCTGGTCTGACATCCCGGTTGATCTAAGACCTTTTTGAAGATTGGGATGGCGAAGCGCTTTAAGGGCTGCTTGCTTAAGCGGCGCAACCCTTGGATTAGATCCTTCGTCTAATCCCGCATATCTGATAAGCGCAGCAATCAGGTCCTCATAAAAAATCATTTTGTCTTCTTCTCCCACGGGGTTTTG
This sequence comes from Candidatus Margulisiibacteriota bacterium, assembly GCA_035506355.1. Classification (GTDB taxonomy): domain Bacteria; phylum Omnitrophota; class Gorgyraeia; order Gygaellales; family Profunditerraquicolaceae; genus DATJPP01. Next base: position 4,949 of record DATJPP010000033.1, read on the forward strand.
GCTATCAGACATCTCGACAAAATAGGGAATGAATATTTCTAAGGTTTTCTGGAATGTTTTTTTCGGAAAATCCTTAACCGTATCAGTTTGCTCTACCTCTGGATCGAAAAAATTGATGAGGTCTCGGATATTCATGATACGATCACTTAATTTGCCCTGTTGCATTCTGCGAATGAAGGCATCATCGTAATCCGCATAACGCGGCCCTCCTTTACTGATTTCTTTTTTGAAATATTTATGCGCATTTAGAATTTGATCGTAATATTGCAGCTCGGCAGCGGTTTCTGCTTCTTGCTCGCTATTAAAAATATTTGTAACATCTTCGTCATTCTCGGTCTTATAGGTAATCTTCCAGAGCCTAGACCCTCCTCCCTGCCTTACCTCCACGACCTCAGGTTTGGTTAAAAGTCTAACCCCTAAGCGAATCTGGTTGTATTCTTTCCGATCCTGCTCACTCTCAGCGGAAACGCTTAAGCGTTCCAATCGCTCAAACATATCATCCAGAATACCTTTGATAACTTCATAGAATTCCTTCTGATCTTCGCGCGTGTCGTGTAGTAAATAAACGCTTTGGCTGATCATATCAGCTACCCCGAATCGTTCAAGCGCATAGCGGGCCACAGCTAAGGGGTGAACAAAATAAGGACCGCCCTGTTTACGCTCTTGCTTGGAGTGAGCCTGCTTAGCTAACTCAGCGATCATAACGAGTTTATTGCGTGAATTGGCGTCCAGGTTACCTTTCTGCGCAATCTCTGCAATCAAATTATTCATAACCCGGTCTAATTCGCTGTATGCTTTACCGTTTTCACCGGCGTAAACATAATTGACCGGCAGATCCTGCATATCCACATTCAGCATATACCATTGGTGGCCGTCAAAAGCCAAGAAGGCATCTTTGTTCGCAGATTTAACCTGCTCATCAGGCAGAGGATTATCAGGAGTGCCCCAATCTACCTGAATTTTAATAGGCCTTCCCTTAGAAAAGCCTATGTCAGACATTCTCACCATTCCCACAACGCCTTGCTTCATGGCCTTAATCAAACGCTCATATCCCTCAGGACCAATGCTGTCTCTGGTATATTTTCCTTGTGCCACCGCAGGGCTAACAATATAAAAATCAAGCTGCTTATTTTGTTTAATCTGAAGGGCGATAAAGCCACCGACACTTGTCTTAAGCACTTCAGCGAGATTGCCGCCATAAGTCTGATCCATCTGACCAAGATACTTAAGGATCGCAACAGGAACATCCTGCATATAGGGGCTTGTCACAAGAAATCCCAGGATTGGCTCCTTTACAAATTCCTCTTTTTGTGGCTGGAACTTAGCGATGGCATCTTCCAGGTCTTTTTGGGTCAACGTCTCTTTAGGAGATTCATCTGGATTGAGTTTATTCTGACCATCGTTGATTGACATCGGACTGCTAATTAATAAAGATAAGCCTTCTTTTTTATCCGCTCCACCTTCTGCCTTCTCTTTATCCAAATGCAAAGAAGGCTGTATTAAAAACGCATTTTCTCTTTGATTTTCTGTATTAGTAAGAAAGGATTTGAGCCTTTCAGGAGTGGAGAGCTTAAGATCTAAGATGGTGTTTGAAAACAGATAGTAGGACCCTTCTCCTGCAGCTAGTCCTTTGCGTACCAAATAAGGCCAGTAGAACTTGAATTCTTCGGGAGTAAGGATTTTCTTCTTAAGATCTGGAATGGCGTACTGGAACAAGAACCAAACATTTTTCCCTGCAGCTATTCCCAGACGTACCAGGTCAGGCCAGTAGGCTTTGAATTCTTCAGGGGTAAAGATCTTCTTAAGCTTTCGAATGCTGGATATAAACAGAAATGTAGCATTTACTCTTGCAACTACTCCCAGGCGCACCAGGTCAGGCCAGTAGAACTTGAATTCTTCGGGGTCAGGAAAGGTCTTCTTGAGTGCCGGAATACCATGCCGGAACAAATGCCAAACCCTGTATCCTGAAGCTACTCCCAAGCGCACCAGGTCAGGCCAGTAGGATTTGAGTTCTTCAGGGGTGAAGATTTGCTTAAGCTTGGAAAGACCTGATCTAAACAGCCGCCCAGCGTTCTTTCCTGCAGCAATATATAAGCTTTTAAAGTCAATGTAACCATACGTTTGGATGATATCTCCAAAGTCTCTTTCTAGTCTATCTACATCAACTCCTTTATTCTTAAGGAAGATCCTTGCCTCTTTATCCTCAAGAGTATTAGGGCTTGAAGCTACTTCGCGGGGGGCCTCTGGCGTAATTAGCGGGCTGGAAGTTTCTGCCCCTTCATTTGCGCTCCTTTTATCTGGCGTTGTGTCGAGATTAAGTAAAACAAAACTGCCTTTCTCTATACTATTATATTGATCCTCTCCAAACATCTTGGTAAAATAACCCCAGCTTTCCTGATGCACCGGAGCAACCTTTATTGTCTCGGCCTTCTTATAAACCTCCATTTTAGAGATTGTGTACTTATTAGCAAAATTAAAAGAAGCATATGGTTCAGCAATTTTTTCAGGTAATGCGATACCGATACAACCCAATTCTCCTGCCAAATCATTAAGAGTTATGAAAAGATTCCCTAAGAGTTCCTCTCCGTCTAGGGAAGGTGAATTAATGGTATCTATGGTCAAAATATTCCTTTTATCCTTATCTTGAGCAACCATCAGCCCTATGTACCCTGTTAACTCTTTGCCTTTATAAACAAACAAATATTTGGTGTCTTCATGCATGGCTCTAGTATAGGCATCTCCTTTATCACCCGTATCAAATGAGCAGTCGATCATCCCGGCCCTACCTCTAAAGATACTTAAGAAGCCTTGCTCCACCAGCCGGTATCCTTCAGAAGACGCAGATTGCTTGACAGTCTTGACCTTGGAGATCTCCGCGTATACCTTGGCTGAAAAATCCTCAAAATGCTTTTGCAGGCCTCTAATCTTTACTTTGCTTAAGCCCAGAGAATTAGGCAAGTGGTTTTTATAATCTTCGTAGAAATTCTTAAAGGCAGTAATCATGCGCTCGTTATTGGTTGAGCGCATTTCATTCACAAGACCATCATCCAGCATAATGTCACTTATAATTAAATCCCGCATTAAAAGAAGGCATTTTCCACTTATCGCAGCGTCACTTAGTCTGTCGTTGGCTAGAGAGAATGCTATTTTATAAAGGCTTTTCCTGTCAGCTAAAAGCTCTTCTTCCATCGCTCTTTCCGAGGGGAATTCACAAGTAAAACGCTCTCCCGGTGTTATGATGCCTTTTTCCTGTGCCTGCTGACGCTTAAGCAGATAATAGAGGTTACGCAAGTTAAAGGCCTTACTTCCCGGAAAATCTTCATTCATCCAGCTAAGACTGTCTATCCTCTGATGAACATTAAGAAGTTCATCTAAATTCTGCATGAACACGCCCGAGTTAATACTGGAGGCGTCAATTACGCGCGCTCCCTGGCTGCTTAGTTCAATAACCCGTGGTCTGCCACCTGTTTTGGTAAAAAGCTTATTAAAATACCCGGGATGCTCCTGGTCGAATCGGACAATTCTATCCAACCTTGCCTTAAAATCTCCGTAACTTATATTTATGCCATTAATACTTATACCTAAATAAGCAAGCCATACTTCATCTTCATTATTGTAATTAAAGCCGCTGTTAATCGCTGTCTCTGCTTTGCGTTTAAGGCTGGAAATAAAACCCTGGGCATCAGAAGCAGCAAGATATTGCTTAATGATCTTTTCTTGATAAGGAAAATTGCTCTCTAACCATAATATATATTTGGTATACCCTTCTTCATCTAAAACATTCTCATTTCCTACCATCGCATGGTAGATCAGGCCGAGCGCGTTGATTACTGGTATATGTATAGTACTATAAGAATCATTAAGCTTATCTTCTAATTGGGATAGAGACATCTTTCCATTTTCTACCATTGCCTGGTAGAGCGGGCCGAGCGCGTTGATCGCTGCCTGGCGTAAATCACTATCAGAGGTATACAGTTGACTTTCTAATAGCGATATAGAGACTTCTTTTCCCTCTTTGATCATTGCCAGGTAGATCAGGCCGAGCGCGTTGATCGCTGCCTGGCGTACAGCACTCCCGGGGGCCTTAATCTTATCTTCTAATAGCGACAGGGAGACAACTTTTCTCTCTTTGACCATTGCCTGGTAGAGCGGGCCGAGCGCGTTGATAGCTGCTATACATATACTAGTATCGGGAGCATTAAGCTTATCTTCTAAGTCAAGAAGTGTTAATATAAATTTTTGGGATACTTCATTCATTAGCGGGCTGGAAGTCTCTGCACCTCTTTCCCAGACCACATAAACCTCGTTAAAGGAATAGGGCGCAGGTAGAGTATTCCAATTAATCTTGTCTTCTAGTGCGGCAGTACGGGAGGAATATTTTTTCTGGGCAATCTTCTGGATATCTGAGCGGTTGCTTAATATATTCTTATCCTGCGGCAGATACAAAGCTTGGTAGTTACCTGCGCTGGCAATCTTAATCAGGGCCTTTTCTATTAGTGGGAATATTTCCTCTGCCTTGACCTGGGTTAAAAACTCCACACTCGGCTCAATCCCGGGGACAGTAAGTATCCAGCTTCCATCCGGGAGTTGCTTCTGGAAGAGATGCACAAAGCCCACTGCCTTTTGGCTGTTTTTATCAATAATTGCTAGTAAGAAAAAATCTTTTTTCTTCCAAAGATTAAGATCAGTAGCTATACATACGCCGGCATTTAACCCCCAGAGGCCATAAGGTATGCCTTTGACTACTCTGAACTCCAAGGCTACCTCACCCCATCTAATAGTAGTGAATTTATTCTTCTCCTGCTGGATAAAGTTATACGGTTGGCTAAAGAGGGCCTCAATAATCCTTTCCTTGGATACTCCTCCTTGATCTGATAGAGACAATCCTTGGATAGCCTCTCTTAAGGAAGTATCTTCTATCATAGGCAAGACTTTATCATTAAGTTCGGTCTGGGAGTATCCAGAGAGCATCCTTTGCAGGACCTCGGTTTTTTCTCTTAAGGTAGGAAGTTGTGGATTATTCCATATTCTTAGGATCTGTTTTAGTAAGCCGGAGGGATCGGTTATCGGCCTGGCTTCTCCTGTCTTAGGAAGGTCACTGTAGGTTATATCCTTATCCAAGACCTCCCTGACTAATATGCTTAAGTTATCTTTATCCGCAAAGAGGGCGTCGAGCAAAAGCAGGGCGTTATAGTCACTGCTGATAGCATCGATCTTCTCCTTTAAGAGATCATTATGGCTGGCTAAGGTATAGAAGGCACTTAAGGCCTGCTTCTTCTTATCCTGGCTTGATAAATCCTTGAACCACTCAAGCAAGGCGGTTATAAAAAGCCGCTTATCCTTAGCTATGGCCTCCTTAATTTGTTCTTCGTTTAACCCTTCATGTCTCTGGCGCAAGGAAGAGATGATCCCCGATATATTGCCTTCAGGATCAAATACCTGGTCCGGGGTAAGAGTATAATTCGTTAGCTCTATTACCGTATCGTCTCCAAAGTTCTTATTGGCCAGCTCCCTGGGTATATCTCCTCTCCTGTCACCTGCCGCAAGGAACTTATCCAATAGCCCTAGGATTTGATCCCTCTTGACAAATGAGGCACCTGAAGATGGAATCGCCATCTGGATACATCCGAGTATGGTCAGCTTCATTTCGGATTCCTTAACACCCAGGGACTGCAGATAACTCTTGAGCTGGGTAAGCTCTGCTTCCCCTATGCTATCAAGGTTGATATTTCTGGCAAAGGTAAAGACAGAACCAATGGCTTCTTCGCCTCCTCTTTTATAGAGTCTGTAGAGGACATGGTTAAAAGAATGGGTAAGCTTTATAAAGGAGAATATGTTCTGCTGTTCTGCTTCAGGAAGCTCCTTATCTATACTTCCATCCTTAAGCCCCTCCAGGACTCCTTCCAGAATTTGCAATGCCAGGCGGTTCTCCTTGAAGACAACATCATTATAGAACTTGGCTACCTTGAAGAAATCCAATTTGCCCTCTTTAATAAAAGCAAGGTAGCTATCGCTTAATAAATCCAGCAGTTTTTCGCGGTTATACTCATTGCTATTCCTCAATAAATCCAGTAACGTATTGTTTATCTCAGGCCAATGATATCTGAATTCTTCGGGGGTAAAATATTTCTTAAGCGCTGGGAAAGTATATCGGAATAAATCCTCAGCCGCTTCCCCTGCAGCTACTACTAAGCGCACTATGTCATTTCCTACGGAATTTAAAGATTCCTTGTCAACAATCCATTCTCTGAATACTGGGAATCCGTATTCAAACAGGATCCAGGCATTCTTTCCTGCAGCTACTCCCAAACGCATCAGGTCAGGCCAGTAGGATTTGAGGTCCTCGAAGTAAAAAACTGGCTTTCCTTTAAAGGTTAAAATTGAGTGGAACAAACGAAGAACATCTTTTCCTGCGGCTAATCCCATACGTACCAGGTCAGGCCAGTAGGATTGAGGTTCCTTGGGAAGACCGGCAATGGCTTCGAATAGACGTCCTGCATCTTCTCCTGCGGCTAATCCCATACGTACCAGGTCAGGCCAGCGGTATCTGAGTTCTTCGGGGGTAAAGACCCTCATAAGCGCTGGAAATCCGTACTCAAATAGATCTTCGATATTTTTGTCTGCAGCTGCTATCAAGCGTATCAGATCATCTCCTATGGCATTCAAAGACTTCTTGTCAACGATCAATACCTTATTAAGTGTTGGTAAGCCGTCATCAAACAGAGCACAGGCATTTTTCCCTGCAGCTACTCCCAGGCGTACCAGGTCAGGCCAGTAGGATTTGAGTTCTTTGCTAGTGAAGGTTTCTTTAAGTATCAGAATGGAATCGAACAAAGGGCCCGCCGCCTCTCCTGCAGCTGCTCCCAGACGTAAGAGGTCATCTCCTATGGCATTTAAAGACTCCCTGTCAACGATCAATACCTTATTAAGCGCTGGAATGCTGGATTGGAATAGATACCTGGAATTTTCTCCTGCGGCTACTCCCAGGCGTACCAGGTCAGGCCAGTATAACTTGAATTCTTCAGGGGTAAATGTCTCTTTAAGTGCTGGAATGCCATATTCAAACACATATTGAGCATTTCTTCTTGCAGCTACTCCCAGGCGTACCAAACCAGGCCAGTAGGCCTTAAGTTCTTCCGAGGTAAGGATTTGTCTAAGTTTTGCAAGGGCAGGCCCGAACAGATACCAGGCATCTTTTCCTACAGCTGCCTTAAGTTGTATCAAATCTTCTCCTACAGCATTTAAAGACTCCTTGTCTACAATCAAGTCCTGAATCCCTGTAAAGCTGTATTCTAGATAATTGGAATCTCCTATAGTTATTCCGAAGCGTACTATATCAGGCCAGTAGGCTTTGAATTTCTTAGGGGTAAAGGTTTGCTTAAGTTTTGGCAAGACGTTTCCTAATAGATATCTGGAATCACCTGTAGCTATATATAACCTCTTAAAGTCAATGTAACCATACGTTTGGATGATATCTCCAAAGTCTCTTTCTAGTCTATCTACATCAACTCCTTTATTCTTAAGGAAGATCCTTGCCTCTTTATCCTCAAGAGTATTAGGGCTTGAAGCGACAACATCGACAGCCTCTTTCTTTAGTGGCGAAGAGCCGATAGAGTTTAATCCATCTGTATTTATATTTAATTCCCGAGATACCTCGAGAATAGGCAGATTATTCTTGTTATTAATTTCTGCTGAGCTGGATATTAGTAAGGGGCCATTAATAGAACCAATTGGCTCATGAAGCATAGCTGTCAATTTCTGGCCCTGCATAAGGCTGGAGATCCCTCCTGATAGATAAGTCCTAACTACCTGACCAGAAGAAGTATAAACCGGCTCCTGAATATTGTATTCGCCTTTCTCAAAATTCTCCTTGTAGGCATTAAAATAGGTATCAGCAGAGTAAGGTGTTTTGGCCTGAAGATTAGTAAGGATCTTTCTGTCTATTAGTCTGGAGTATTGGTTATTCTTGTTGGCATTCCTGGCCTTAAACCACTGGGCCAGTATTAAAGAGTAGTAAACCTGCCTTAAAGGCGCGTAGCGTTTAGCGCTGTTAACCTCTTTGGTTAGCCGAGGGATAATCTTTTCTCTGATTAGCTGGGAAGAATATTCATTAAGGGCTTTTTCCCTGGGGTCTTTAAAGCTGTATAAGGCATGGTCCTTCAGGTAGTCCTGTTCTAGGCAGACCTTAAGGGTAGCTTTATAAACATAGGCGAAGTCCGACCCTTCGCCAATGATAATCTCATCCGGGACGATCCAAGGCCGGGTTAAGGTAGGGATAGTTACATTATCTGAGCCATAGAGTTCTTCTGCTTTCTGATAAAGCTTATGCCAGTAGTCTTTACCTTCCGGGGTCTCTGGAGAGGTAGCCTGGGCTGTATCCTTCTTAAGCTGTAGGTCACTCTCTAAAAGAATCCTGCCTATCTCAGTCTTAGCTACTAAAGGGTCAATGACATTATCAGGAGAGTCAGGCCTTAAATTAACCCAGAAGCTATCATTGGGTAAGGATATGCCTACCAAAAAGTAATTAAGAAGGTCCTTGGCAGTGGATTTTACCTCTTGGGGATAGAGATTCTTGATATCTCCCTTATCCAATATGAGCTTAAAGTTATTATTCAGACTATCATAAGAAATGTATCTTAAGTGAAGAGGACGGAACTTATCTATGCTAAAAGCACTCTGCAAAGAAGCAAGATGTCCAGCAATATTCAGCTCAACCGAGGCCACTTGGGCAAATCCGGTCTGCTGGATAGCCAGTAAAATAGATAATAAGACGGCTATAACTTTTAGAGGTCTTTTTTCCATGGGCACCTACCAGCTCTTGAACTTAATTAAAGCTTGCAATATAGGTAAGGGTAAAACAAGGCTAAAACAGGCTAAAAAGAAAGGGCTTTCCGGAGAGATTAAGCAGGATAAAACATACAATTAAAGCAAAACGAGAGGCTTATAAAAACCTCTCGTTTCTATATGGTACCTAGCTCAGCGCTTCGCGCGGAGTCGGTAGCGTCCCAGCTAAAAAACAGCTGTGACGTAAATTTCCTACAGTAAATTACAGAAATTTATGCCGAGGGAGGGAATCGGACCCCCCACGCCGGCCTTTTCAGGGCCGCGCTCTACCACTGAGCTACCTCGGCAATAATCAGCTATAAATGGTCGTTTAACCTTTTTACCACAAACGGGGAAAATATCAAGTAAATTAAAAAGAGCAGGAAAACCGAAATCCCCATCCTCCTGAAGGCGGCTGCGGCTAAAAGCAGAATAGCCAGGGTCAATACCGTGAATTTCGTTCTACCGCCAAGAATTTTCTTCAGGCCATCAAGATTCAGATACCTGATCCTGGAAATCATGAGAAAAGCAAGCAAAAGGATCAAAAACAAAAATAATCCGGGAACAAAGACGGGCAGAGAAACAAGCCCCCTGCTTCTGAAGATCAGGATAAAAGAAGCGAGTATCCCTCCGCTTGCCGTTGTAGGCAGACCGTAAAAATAGTCCATCATCTTATCCGAAGGCGTAATATTGTATTTGGCTAGCCTGGTAACGCTAGAGAGTAAATAGATAAATAAAGCCAGGGTCGCCCAGAAATAAAAAGACTTGTAAATAAAAATGTATCCTAATATGGATGGGGCAAGCCCAAAGGCGATCACATCCACCAGGGAATCAAATTCCTTTCCGAATTTGCTGGGTTGGGCATTCTTCCTGGCGATCTGCCCGTCCAATCCGTCCAAGATTACGGAAATAATTATGGCCCAACAGGCAAAAGTAAAATGCCTCTCCAGAGAAAATATGATTGAGGTGAAACCGCAGAGAAGGCTTAAACCGGTGAGGATATTGGCCAGATAGTTCATTTCGCCTCATCCATGATCTTGGTGAATAATTCCTGGGCCAGGTTCATATTAGGGAAGTGGTATTGGCGCGCCGATACCTTCAGCCTGACCGTAGCCTGGGTAATCCTGATCAATTGCACCCAGACCTTGCTGGAATCCGCCCCGAGCTCGATCTCTCCCTTTGAATAGTTTTCGGACTGTACCTTACCTCTTATCCTGCAGACTTTCACCGCCGCGTTCCACAAAAGATCGTAGTCCTTATCCGTCTCACCCTGTATGGTATCCTTGCTTGCCGCGTAAGCTACGGCAGCTCCGGCAGCTCCGCCAACGATAAACCAGCAGCCAGAGATAGTCAGGATAAGAAAGAATGCCAGTAATGGATAAAGTATTCTTTTCATTATTTAAGCTCCTTTTTAGAAAGAACCTTTATAAAACAGGTGATGGTCAGTATCAATATGAATAGCCAGGAAACGATAAACAAGAACCAGCCGCCAAGCCTCATCTCATCCTTCCTTCTGCCACCCTTCTTCTGCGCCAAGCGACCTTTACCAGGATAGCCAGAAGAAGGAATATGCACAATAAACCCAGCCTTGTCCCGACGATAAACGGCTTATCAGCCGGAGAAACATTCTTCATAAAAATGATGGGGAGCCATTCTTGCCAAAACCACATCCCCAGAATGAAGAATAAGAAAAGCGGGGTAATATATTTAATTATGAATTTGTATACCCCCGGTACGCGCATATCCGCCCCCTGATGTATCTCATCCCAGGCTCGCTCCATGCCAAAAACCCAGGCAAAGAGTATGGTCTCGATAGTAGCAAAGAGGACTAGAAAGAAAGTCCCTCCCCAGAAATCAAGTTCATCTACTACTCCCCTGCCTAAAAAGAAGATAGCCGGCTGGCAGAGTATAAAGGAGACTGCCGCGAAGATGGCAACTGCCCTTTTCTTATCAATGTTAAATTCATCTTCCAGAAAAGCTATTGCCGGCTGGGCTAAGGATATAGAAGAAGTTATCCCCGCCAGGAAGAGGAGGAAAAACCAGATGAATCCAAAGATCTCAGGCCAGGGCAATTTATTCAATACCAGAGGCATAGTTACAAATCCGAGATTAAAGACCCCTGAGCGCGCTATAGCCTGGATATCCACCGGCCCGAAGAAAACAAAGGCTGCGGGGATGACGATACTCCCGCCTAAAATAACCTCAGCCAGCTCATTGGTCCCGGCGGCGGTTAATCCGGAGAGGACTACATCATCACCCTTGGATAAATAACTGGCATAAGTCAGAATCACTCCTATCCCTACGCTTAAGGTAAACAAAATCTGTCCTGCTGCTTCAAGCCATACCTTTGCCGATTTTAAGGCCGAGAAATCAGGATTCCATAAGAATCCAAAACCATTGAAGACATTCCAATCGGGCCTGGTCCTATCCGGAGCGCCTAAGGTGATAACCCTAAAGAGCAACGCTACCCCGAATATGAACAAAAGCGGCATCGCCCATTTACAAACCCTTTCTATCCCGCCCTTTATACCGTAATAGATAATCCAGGTGTTCAGGATAAAAGTAATCAGGAAGAATAAGTAGGCCGGGCCCAGGCCATGGAAAAACTGGTTATTCTCTAAACCCTGAAAACCCCTCAGGAAACTCTGCAGCGTAACCTGATTAGTAAGCCCGGTGAATTTTGCGCTCAAGGCAAAGAAGCTATAAGCCAAGGTCCAAGATTCGATAAAAGTATAATAAATAAAGATAACCAGGGGACCGAATATCCCGATAACCCCGAAATACTTGATGAAGCGGTTCTTCTGCCAGAGGTTGTGAAAGATCCCCGGAGCTGTGCCGTGTCCAAATCCTCCTCCGTAACGGCCCAGGGTCCATTCAATCCACATCAAGGGTATCCCCAAAAGGAGGAGCGAGACAAAATAAGGGATCATAAAAGCCCCGCCGCCGTTAGCCGCGGCCTTGGCTGGAAAACGCAGAAAATTACCCAGGCCGATAGCAGAACCTGCCACGGCCATGATAATCCCCAGACGCGTTCCCCAGCTATCCCTCTTTTTTGCTGTGGCCATAAATAAACCAATCCTCTAAATACTTTAAAGTCTTACTGACCTCCGGGCTTAAGCTATCTCCGAAGGCAAGCGTCTTCGGTTGAATAATTAAAATTATTATATCCACCTTCAAATTATTTTTCAAGTAGTTAATTACCAGGGAAAGTGAGGCGTTGTGGGTAAAACACATATTTTGCGCCTGAAGCCCATCGCCCTCAAGTATATTGAAATCTCCCGGGGGAGCGGAGAAATCTACGGCGTCAATCAGCAGCAGGGTATCCGGTTTATCCCTGACGATCTTGCCTAGGTAATTCTCAGGGCTCGATCCGGAATCATATACAAGATAAGGCACCTTACCTTGTATGCGCCCGGCCAGGATAGAACCTATACCGTCATCGCTCTTTAAGTTATTTCCTATCCCCAGGATTACTATCTTGCCTTTAAGGTGGGAGGCAAGATGGGCTAAAATGCTAGAATTTCTTTCCATGGCGGTAGGGACGGGTCTTATTGTATTCCATCTTCTTAAGCAGGGCCTTTTCTAAATCCACCCCTCTTGCCCCGCAGTAATCGAAGATGCGTATGCAGCAATCCGCTAACTCTTCAGCCACCGCCTCGGGTTTGCCGTGGTTACGCATTGCCTCCAGTGCCTCGGATAGCTCCGAATGCATCAGGGCGATAAGCTCTCCGTCATTGCGCGAGTCTTCCCACCAGCCCTTATCCAGAGCGGTGGAGTGGCATTCACGGATACGGCCATTTATATCATATTTATTTTTTTTCATTTTCCGGGCCTTTCTTCTCCAGGGATGCGATTATCCTGTTTAAAATAAGCTCTTTGGCGTAAGTGCTGGGGGAGGATACCTCTACCTGCGTATTAAACGCATCCTTCTCGCTAAAAAATATACCCACCGGGGTGGTATCTTGCTGCGAAAGATAAACGGCAATCATCTGCTTATGAGCATCTTCGGCATAAATATACGAGCCGTCCTTCTCCAGGGAGGCTTTGACCAGGCCATAGCAACTCTTGTAGTCGTAATTGAATTTCCTGCTCACCGCTTCCTTTCTCCCCTCCTCCAACACCTTAGTTGAAACTCCGGCGAGCCCCTTGACCGTCTCTCTGATGCCGGAACAGCCGCAGATGAAAATAAAACAACCTGCAAAAAAAACCGTGAACCTTACCATTCTTCTCTCCATCTTTACTCCTTTAATAATTGTTTGATCTTATCCATATTCTTGCGCGCCTCTTCCTCGCCTCTTTTAGCGAACTCCCCGGCCTTGTGTAATTCCAGCCAAAACAAA
>DATJPP010000034.1:0-2977 GCA_035506355.1 Candidatus Margulisiibacteriota bacterium
TATCTGAAACTAGCCCGACTATCCGGTCAGTTAAACCTAAGCCTTCTTTATTGCTTCGCCAGTGGCTGCTGCGTCTCCTGGAGCTTGATCTTTAAAGAATGCATGAAGAAAACCAGGAATAGCTTACCCTTATTTAAAGCATAAACACTACCCTTGACCCTGCAGTAGAACTCTTCCCTATGTTCCTTGCCGTTACGCATCTTCAGTACATACAGGTAAGGCAGCGGCTTATCAATATTCTCCGCCGCTACCTCTTTTACCATACAGGCAAAATGTCTATGGATAGTACTACGCACGCCTTCCTTATCGAAAACCTCGGAACTCGAGATTATCTTCCTCTTTTTGTCTTCAGAAGTAAGATTCTTGAATAATAGATCACGCATGGGTACTCCCGACGCTTTTTAAAAAAGCCGGACTGCATTTATCTTTAAGATTCCTCCAGCTTTTAAGCAATCCGGCTCACCCCTTTACCTTTATGGCTGGTGGGGTGTTATTTAAACTTTCAACTAAAGTATAACACCGGCAATTCGGCCTTTTCAAGGCAATAACAGCTTAAAAAGAAAGCGCTTACAATTTAGCAAAGATACCGGGAATTAATTCCCCTAATACCACGATATCGGGAATTATCCTCCTCGCACCATGATGCCGGGGATAAAACTTAATGAATAATTATTGTGATTTCTTAAAGCTCAGACGTGGTTCTTGACCTTTGATTACCCGCACGAGGTTGGTCTTGTGACGCAGGATGACGAGGATGGAAAGCAGAGTAGCACCTAAGATCAATAACTTTGGTAGTCTGAAGATAAGCATGTACAACGGCAGGAATAAGGCAGTCAACGCCGAGGCAACGGAAACGATTCTTGCCAGGAGGATTATCAAAATCCAGGTCAGGATACTCAAGGCGATCACCCAGTTGATCCCGGCTACTTTAAATGACAGGCCCAGGAGGACACCCAGAGTAGTAGCAACTCCCTTCCCCCCTTTAAAATTCAAAAAGATCGTCCAGTTGTGCCCCAGGATACAACTTAGGGCTGTAAGCATGCGTAAAAGATCACTGGAGGCTCGCGGGAGAGCTGCAATGATAAGATCGCCAATCAAGACTACGGCCAGGAGGCCTTTTAAGATATCCAGCAATAACACGGCGACCCCGGGACCCTTCCCTAATACCCTCAAGGCATTCGTCGCCCCGACATTACCAGAGCCGAATTTGCGGATGTCTACTCCTTTTAAAACCTTCCCGAAGATATAGGCGGTAGGTATGGAGCCGATAAGATAACTAACGAGGATGCCGAGAATTATCCACAGCATATAATATTTTAAACCCCCTCTTCGTATAGTCTGTACCGGAGATAACAGTAAAGATCACCGCCGGCCACCAGATAAGAAAGGAAAATTTCCACTGCAGCAAAACAACTATTACCGAAGCCATCTGGAAAGTAGTAGTGAGTTTTCCCCACCGTGTAGGATAAACATCTATGTCGTGTTTTACCATATACATCACCAGCGCGCCTAAAAGTATTATCGCATCCCTGCTGATCACAATAAGAACTACCCAGAGTGGGAATACAAGCGTGAACCTGCTGATAGGGGAAAGAAAGATGAATGCGCTCATCAGCAATAGTTTATCCCCCAAAGGATCCAATACCAGCCCGGCCTTTGACTGCAGCCTGGATTTTCTGGCGATATAACCATCCACCGCATCGGAGAGGACCCCCAGCATAAATATGCCTAAAGCAACAAACCTAAAGTATTCTTTTTCCGCAGAATAATAGATCAGGCTGGCGATAAAAAAAGGAACGCTTAAGATCCTGAAAGTAGATATTTTGTTGGCTATGTTCACTTGATTAGCCTTATGCGCTGCGGCGGCCAATAGATCAAAAGTGCCTTACCCAGGATATTCTGCCAGGGGACAAACCCCCAATAACGGCTGTCTTTGGAAGAAGCGGAATTATCTCCCAGAAAGAAATACTGGCCTTTGGGAACCGTAATCTTCTGTTCCTCCTGGGCAAAATCTCCGCGGTTATAATAATACCTCTGGTTGAAAACCGGGTCAAGTAACGGCTTATCGTTTATGTAAATCGTGCCGTTTTTAATCTCTAAGGTCTCACCCGGAAGCCCGATCAGCCTCTTGATAAAATCCTTATTTTTATCCTCGGGGTAAATAAATACCACCACATCCCCGCGTTTAAGCTTCTCAAATCCCGGAAGGCGTAACTGCGTAAAAGGGACCTTCGCGCCGTAGCTTAATTTATTCACCAGTATAACGTCTCCTTCCACAAGCGTAGGCCGCATAGACCCCGTGGGTATCTTAAATGCCTGTACCAAAAATGACCGGATAATCATCGCCAGGATAAAAGCCACTACTATGGATTCTATCCATTCCCTCACCGCCGATTTCTTTATAGAATTTTTATTCTTAGCAAAGAGTTTCATATCTTTAGCACCTCCAAGAATGCCTCCTGCGGAATCTCAACTTTCCCGAATTGTTTCAGCCGTTTCTTGCCTTGTTTCTGAATATCCCAAAGCTTGCGTTTGCGCGTAATATCCCCCCCCGAACACTTACTGGTGGCATTCTTGCCTACCGGACGTATCTTCTCCGAGGCAAGAATCTGGGTACCTACCGCTGCCTGAATCGCTACTTCAAATAAGTGGCGCGGGATAAGCTCTTTTAATTTTGAGACCAGGGCATGCGCCCTGGAATACGCCCTTTCTTTATACATCAGCGATGAGAAGGCATCGCATATAATGCCGTTTAACATGATATCGAGCCTGACCAGCTGGGTAGGAAGATAATCCTTGAACTCGTAATCCAGGGAGCCGTAACCCCTGGTCAGGGATTTTATACGGTCATAGAAATCTACTATAATCTCAGATAGCGGAATGTCAAAGATTATTTTCACCCTCTCCTCTCCCAGGTATTCGTTGGATTTAAATATACCCCTGCGGGATTTGGTAAAATCGCAGACCGCCTCGATAG
>DATJPP010000035.1:0-9187 GCA_035506355.1 Candidatus Margulisiibacteriota bacterium
CCCTAACTTGTCCCTGGAAAGATTATCCGCTGCCTTGGATATCTCCTTAAGCATATAATCCAATTCTTCTTCCCTTAAGGGCGTGCCAAAGAGGTGGCGCTTTCCCAGATGCGCCAGGCCGTTGCGTATCTCAGGATGGAAAATAATCAGCACTGCAATCACTGACATGGCGAAGAGCTTGGTAAATATCCAGTCCAGGATCTCCAGATTTAGTTTCTGTATAAGAAAGAAAGCGATTATCAGAATCACGATGCCGCGCAAGACCTGGATAGCCCGGGTCCCCTCGAAGAAAAGCATGACATGGTAAATAACCATCCAGAGTATGAGCACCTCCAGCAGCGGCTTCCAGAGATAAATAAAGCTCATGATATTATTTAAGAAATGCACGGCTCACTCCCTCTTACGGCATCCAGGATCTTTAAGGCCTGTTTTACTTCTTTGACGTCATGCACCCTGACGATATGCGCACCGTTCTCAACCGCCAGAAGAGAACTTGCAACCGATCCGGATATCCTCTCCTCTACAGCGGCGTTTAAGATTTTACCAATAAATGATTTCCTGGAAGTACCTACCAGAATAGGCTGGCCCAGCAACCTGAATTCAGAGAGCCTCCTTAATATTTGAAGGTTATCTGCTACGCTCTTGCCAAAACCTATCCCCGGGTCAATGATAATCCTATCTGCGCGGATACCGCACTCCTTTGCCTGCTTAACAGCTGCCCCAAGATACTCGGTAATGTCACTGATTAAAGATTTGTATTTTGGATTTTTCTGCATCGTGCGCGGCTTACCCTGCATATGCATTATCACAATACCTGCCTTATACCTTGCGGCTATCTTAGGGATTCTGGCGTCCCTTAGCCCGCAGATATCGTTTATCATGCAGGCGCCGTTATCTAAAGACGCCTTTGCCACTTCCGGCTTGTAGGTATCTACGGAGATAGGGACGTTCAGTTTCTTAGCCAGCACCTTGATCGCAGGAATGACCCTCTTAAGCTCCTCTTTGGCGCTGACCGCCTTTGCCCCCGGCCGGGTAGACTCCCCTCCTACGTCAATAATATCCGCGCCCTCTTCAACCATGCGCATAGCAATATCAAGTATATAATTTAAATCCCATCCCTTTAAGCCATCCCCGCTGAAAGAATCGGGGGTCAAATTCAGGATGGCCATTAAAGAAGAGCGGGCTCCCCCCAGCTTTAAGCTGTATCTGCCCAGGTCAAGCCTGAATACCCTCTTTCCGTAATTCTCAATGGCGGAGGATAAATCCGCAGCCATTCTGCTTAAGCCAAAAGGCTGCAGGGTGAGTTTTTCGCCTAAGCGGTTAAACTGCGATAGGTTGCCCATGAGCAGGCAATCCGTCTTTCCTCCCCCCCCGGTCAGGGCTTTTCTTGAGAGCGCAACATCGCCTCCCAGAGAAAGCATCTCCTGTTTCAGGATATTGGCGGAAATATAAGATAGAGAATTCATCCTGACCAGATGCGTGATTGCCTTCGGCAGCATGATCTTAATGCCATAAGGATCGACTGCTACCTCGCGCATTATTTGAGTTATCTCTTTAGGATTATCTGTCCTGAGTACCTGGATCATTTAACTATTGAGGTCCTGCTTTTCTATTCCCAGCAGCTTCTTGACCGCCTCTCCGTCAAGCACTTCTTTCTCAAGAAGCTCATTTGAGAGAACTTTTAGTTTATCTGAGTTATGCTGCAAGAGAAGCCTGGCCTTGGAGTAAGATTCGTCTATTATCGCTTTTACCTCCTGGTCAATCATACGCGCGGTCTCCTCGCTATAATTCTTTTCCTCCATTATATCGCGCCCCAGAAATATCAGCCCTTCCCTGCGTCCCAGCGTCAGATTCCCCAGCTTTTCTGACATACCGAACTGGGTAACCATGCGCCGGGCCATTTGCGTAGCCATCTCCAGGTCATTCTGTGCTCCCGTAGTCACCTCATTTAAATTTATTTCTTCGGAGACCCTCCCCCCAAGCATCATGGTAATCTCTGCAATTAATTCCTTTTTTGTCCAGTAATGCCTGTCCTCAAGCGGCGGGGTAAAGGTGTATCCGCCTGCCAAGCCCCTGGGGATAATAGAAACTTTCTTAAGCGGATTAACCTCGGGCAAAAGAAGAGATAAAAGCGCATGCCCCGATTCGTGAAGAGAGGTAATCTCTTTCTCCTTCTTGGACATGATATGGCTTTTCTTCTCAGGGCCCATTAATACCCTCTCTACTGACTTCTCAAAGTCGATCATCTCCACGTAATCTTTACTATACCTTGCCGCCAGAAGCGCTGCCTCATTACAAAGGTTGGCCAGGTCTGCACCGGAGAATCCGGGGGTCTGGCTTGCCAAAGACTTTAAGTCGACATTAGGCGCAAGCTTGATCTTGCGCACATGGACCTTAAGGATCTCCTCGCGGCCTTTGATGTCCGGAAGGTTAACTATGATATGCCGGTCAAACCTCCCCGGCCTTAGCAGGGCGGGATCCAGCGTATCCGGCCTGTTGGTGGCGGCGATCAGGATCAAGCCCTGGTGCGCATCAAAACCATCCATCTCAACCAAGAGCGCATTAAGTGTCTGTTCTCTCTCGTCATGACCGCCCCCAATCCCTGCGAAACGCAGGCGCCCGACTGCATCTATTTCATCGATAAAAATAATCGCGCCCTTCCCGGAAACACTTCCCGCGCGCCTCCCCTGGTCGAAGAGGTCCCTCACCCGGCTTGCCCCAACACCTACAAACATCTCCACAAAATCCGAGCCTGAGATGCTGAAGAATGGCACGCCGGCCTCACCTGCCACTGCCCGGGCGATCAGGGTCTTACCGCATCCGGGAGGACCGACCAAAAGGACGCCTTTAGGGATCTTCCCTCCAAGTTTCTGGAATTTCTTAGGGTCTTTCAGGAACTCGATTACCTCCTGGAGCTCCTCTTTTGCCTCATCCACGCCTGCCACATCATTAAAATTGACCTTCTCCGTCTCGCTCTGCACCTTGGGCTTGACCTTGCCGAAAGTCATTATTTTATTCCCCAACTGCTCTCCGCGGGCAGACATCATCCACAAGAAAAAGATCAAGAGCAAGAATGGCCCCAGGTTTAACAGCAGGCTTACCCAGAATGTGCGCGGAGGTTTAATATCAAAATTTTTGAGATTCTGACGCATCAGGTTCAGCAGCTCGGTGTCATTATCCGGGATATTGACGTAGAATTTCTTACCGTCGGTCAGTTCACCCTGCAGCATAGTCTCTATCTTAGATACTGATTTTATCTCTTCAGGGTTATTTTTCAAAATATGGTAAAATTCACTGTATGGTTTTTCTTCGGGTATCCCTTTGATTGGCACATTGATGCTGTTTAATAAAAAGAATACTGCCAGGATTATGAGCACCCAAACGAAAGGAAAACGCCTGAATTGGCTGTTGCGCTTCTTGGATAATTTATTACCATGATTTGCCATAGATTTTCTCCCCTTTTAGAACTTTAATTATACACTTAAGTCCCTGTAAAATCAAGAATTTATTGAAATTTGCCGCGAAGAAAATACAGGCGGTTTTTCTTTTTTACGACACTTATGCCTTTAGGCAGGTTTACCACTGAATTAAGGGGCCGGTTAACGGATAAGTCCTCGATCTCTTTGATATGTTTATAAGTAATCCTGCGGGTATCCCCCTGCAGTGATGCGATCTTAAGGCGAAAAATAAGCCTCTGCATCGAAGGGTGCAGCCTTGAAAGCTTCTTTAAATCCAGCCCGCCCTTAAAACCCGACAATGACTTCTCGGCCTCCTCAAGCAGGTAATCATAATCGCAGGAGAGCGATTCTGCCATATTGCTCAGAATTTCTTTTATATTATTATTATATTCTTTTTCCAGCAGGGGGAGGAGTCTTCTCCTGATCTTGTTCCTGAAAAAAATTTCTTCTTTATTGGTAGGGTCTATCCTGTAGGCGATCTTCTTTTTAGCTAAAAAGCCCTCTATCTCCTTCCTTTTGATCCCGATTAAAGGCCGGATAACCTGAAAAGTCCCGATCTTTCTTTTGGGCAATATCCCGGAAAGCCCGTAAAGCCCGCTCCCCCTTAAAATACGCATAAGGACGGTCTCCGACTGATCGTCTAAGTTATGGCCCAGGGCGATCTTATCCGCTTTAATATTTTTTGCCACCCTAAATAGAAAATCAAAGCGGGCCCTCCTGGCCAGCTCTTCCAAAGAACCCTTCTTTTCTTCTGCCTTAAGGTCTACCCTGCCCAGCGTAAAGGGAATTTTAAGCTTTTTTGCCAGGGCCATGGCAAAAGACGCATCGGAGGCAGAACTCTTCCTTAGCATATGGTCCAGATGCGCAACATGCAATTTGAGCGCGAGTTCATCTTTAAGGCTGTTCAGCAGGTACAGTAAGGTCACCGAATCAGCCCCGCCGGAAAGACCAACTAGGACCGAGTCATTCTTTTGTAAAAGAGAATAGGCTTTGACCGTTTCTTTAAATTGCCTTTGGAGGGACATTCGTTACTTCTTCTATTTTTTCGATCAGTTCCTTAAGGGTGGAGTTTTTGGAGACGTAACCGCAGACGCCTAAACTCTCGCAACGCTCAATGATCCCCTGGGGTTCCAGGTCTTTGCCGGTAAGAAAAAGCACGGGGGTATTCCTGGTGTTCTTCTCTTTTCTCAGTTTATCGCAAAGGGTGTATCCGTCCATCTCGGGCATAGCAATATCCAGAAGTATCAAATCCGGTGTTTGGGTCTTGCAGATATCCAACGCTTCCTGCGCTCCCGAAGCGGTGAAGACGGAGAATTTCTTCTCCTGGGCCAACCTCTCCCGTATCAATTTGGCTATCTCTTTTTCGTCATCTACGATCAGTATCTTCTTCATAGCCGCTCTCCTCTTTTGCTTTTGATCGAATCAGTTGATCCGCTGAGCCCATTTACGCAAAGACAATTCCATGGCAGGAAAATTTACCCGGTCATAACCGTAGAGCAGCATCTCGTTTAAGGCCTCGCTTAAGCTCCAATGGCCGTATTTTACCCTGTATGCCGCCATGATTAAACCTGTCCTATCCTTACCTGCCTGACAATGGATAAAGATTGGATGCCTGGACTTATCGTTTATTATAGCCAGACAGGCTTTAATCTTATCCGGGGCTTGTTCATCCAGGGCTGACATGGGGATATTTATAAAACCGACGCCTATCTGGCTTGCGGCAAAACTTTCCTGCTCATTGGTCTGCTGGTTATCATTCAGGCTCAAGATCGTCTTTAACCCGGCGCGCTCTTTCAAGAGCATTAAATCTTGCGTTGAAGGCTGGCTTCCGCGCATGATACCCGGAGAAACCACATGGAAGTTAAATATTTTAGCGGGTAATGGTGCAACCTTGTCAGCAGCCTGATCTTGTGCCCATGAATTGTTACAGCAACCGATGGACAAAAAAAGAAAGAACAAAAGGATTCTCATGACACGGGTTTCATGGTTCAATTGAGAACCTATCTTTTGCTACCGGATGCTTTTATCAGGGATTCGATAAAATCATCACTGAACTTACAGCCCAAAGACTCTGCTATAGAAACATCCTGCCAGCTTTTATCATATTCGCTGTCATAAAAATAAGCGATTGCCCTGTTATAATAGGCGCCTGCATACTTAGGATTATTCCGTATCGCCTCGCTGAATATGGAAATAACCTCTCTTATCTGCTTTTGGTCAATAACGATGGTCTTGGGAGGCGGGGCAACCGGTTCTGCCTTTACAGATGCAACGGGCTGCTTCGCAACCGCCGGGGGCGGCATTTTGTTTTCCTTTGCCACAGTGGCGCAACCGGCCAATCCCAGACAGAGCAAAATAATTGCTTTTCTCATATTCGCTCCTTTCATTTTAGTGATTTTATTATATCATAAAAATCAAGTTATTCATCATTTTTTAGAAATAACATGATATTTGTGGTATAATTAAACGATGGGAAAAACTATGAAAGAAGTTGTTATAATCCTGGTTGGCTTAGCTATCGCCATATCCTTATACCTGGCATTTAGCGATTCATTGCAATCAATGTTTGGAATAAGCCCAGAGGCCCTTAAGCCTGACGCAGTAAAAATAGCCCCGCCTTCTAACCCGGTACCCACCGGGGAAGAACCGCCATCCTAACAAACAAAAAAAGGGCTGAACGGTGAGGTCCAGCCCTATATTTATTCACTACCATATCTTTATTTTTCTCTACCCGATTCTTTCTTAAGCGCATTAAGTAAATCAGGATTAACAACATTTCCTAATTTTTCTATCTTATGAACAACTAGCCAAGCGCTGTCATAGTCTTTTACCAAAAGATAGGAAAGCCCGCAGTAGTTATAGGCTTCTACATAGGCAGGATTTATTTCTGTGGCTTTGGTAAAATTAGGTATAGCTTGATAAAATCTTCCTTGCTGGTAATAGGCAAACCCGCGGAAGTTGTAGGCTGGTGCATATCTAGGATTTATTTCGATGGCCTTATCACAGTTAGATATAGCTTGAGTTAAATCACCATGATTAATATTAGCAATGGCTAAGCTGACATATTCTTCCGCGGTTTGAGCATAGACACAAGATACGGTTAGGAGTAATACCCCCATTAATACAAAGATCATTTTTCTGAAACTCTGTAGTTGCATTTTCCCCTCCTTTTTGTTTATTTCTTACTACTAACTTTTGATAACTTTGTCCAACTTATTGTTCATTCTTCTGAGGTTAAATGACACATCAAATAGTAATACCAATAAGAACATCTGTATAATCATTATTAACATTTTTCCCTCCTTTCTTTAATTATACCGCTAAAATTCCTACAAGTAAATTATGGTGGCGGCGACTATGCCCTAAAGGGCCAGTCGCAAACAAGTAAAGTGGCGGCGACTGGATTTAAACCAGTGACAAATCGGGTATGAGCCGACTACTCTATCAGACTGAGTTACGCCGCCGTAATTTAAAATAACTGGATAAAAAAGAACCTGCGTATAAAAAGAACGTAGCCTACGGCTATGGCATTTAAACAGGCTAGCACCACCACCGCCGCCGCAATATCCTTAATCAGCTTAATCCTGGTGTTGTATTCATCAGTGAGCATATCCATCATCAACTCTATCGCAGTATTGAATATTTCGGCCATAAATACCAGGGTGATGGTAACGCATAAGGCAATAAGCTCAATACCCCTTAAGTCAAAGTAGAGCCCCAGTAAAAAAGCAGCAATACCGGACATAAAAATGATGCGCATATTGCGGTGATACAGGAAAAGATAAACTATACCTTTTACCGCCACCTTCATACTGCTGCGGAAACCGCCCACTTTGAAAATATTGCGGAATACGCTGTCTTTGGGCATTTTACTTTCTCCTGTAGGCCTCCAAATATGAATCGCAATATATCTGCTTGTCCAGGATTAATTCCGTAGTAATAAGCGCATCGATGAGCTCTGAATCTTTGGGGTCTAATATCGCCGCATCCAATCCGTAAGCTACTGCCATAGTCAGGAAGGTACGATTTACCAGGCTGCGCGCCTTGGCCCCCTGCGAAACATTGCTTAAGCCTACGATGGTCTTGGGGCTGGGCTCCGATATGATCTTAAATTCATGTATGGACTCTAAGATATCCCTCATCTGCGCCTGGGCCACGTTTACCGGCAGGACTATCGGGTCAAGATACAGGTCTTCGATGGGAAAACCCTTATCCGCGCAAGTAGCCACTATATTAGCTGCCAACTCCATACGCTGATCTTTATTCTGCGGTATCCCCTTAGCGCTGATGGTCAAGCCGATCAATTTGGCGTTATGTTCTTTTGCCAGGGGGACCAAGAGTTCCAGCTTATCCTGGTCTGCGGTAACGGAGTTAATAATTACTTTGTTCTTTGCAGCCTTTAACCCTGCAGCAATAACCTGCGGCTTGCTGGAATCAAGCGAGAGCGGTTTATCCGTTACCTCCTGCACAATCTCAACCAGCCAGGGCATATCGGTAGAAGGTTGTCTGGAGGCGGGGCCGCAGTTGATATCCAGCGCATCTGCGCCTGCCTCAACCTGCTCCCGGGCGCATCTCTGGATTACAGACTTATCCTTCTCTCTTATCGCCCTGCCGATATCGGCATACATCCCGTTGATCAACTCACCGATGATGAACAAGTTTGCCTCCTAAATAAATCCTGGATATGTTTATTCACGGCTTCTACCGCCTTGGGGTGACGCATCACCAAAAGGTCCGCCCCTGCCTGAAGCAGCGCAGTAGCGGTAAGCGTTTCCCATATTATACCACGTTCTGCCTCCGGGCCCCACAAAGGAAATTCTTTAGACTCCACCTTGGCCTCCTTTGCCCGCCAGGACTCTTGGCCCACAAAACAGACGAAGGGTGTCGCCACGGTCTTATCTCCCGAGAGAGCGGCTAAGCGGGCACGCTCCATGATAGAATAAGCGTATTCAAGTCCGTAACCTAAAGCGCCGATGGTCGGATTAATCACAATGCGCTCGAACTTAAGCCCCATATCAAAGATAAGGATATTCAACTGCTTGGCGATATTTATATCTATGGGAGATTCGGCAATAATGTTATGGCCGTCAGCCAGCACACTGGCGACCAGGGTTTTGTAGTTGTCCTGTGAGGCGCATCCGATAAGGCAACGTTCGCCGCGCGCGGCCTCGCAGCAAGCCGGCAAGACCAGGTTATCTTTGGAATCGTCTCCTGAGCCGATAATTATCAACGGGGTGGCTACTTTTTTCAGCAATTGGCTTACCAGTTTTGCTTCCTGCTCAGGGCCCTTATCTCCAAAATCCGGATGCGCACCCTGAAGCCTGAGGCATAAAATTTGCGCGCCGTAATCTCTGACGCATTTCTCGGCCCAGGATAGAGGATCATTCAGGACCACGGCATACTCTTTGGATAAATCCTTCGGCCAATCAAGAGGCGGCGTATCCCATATTTCAAAGGCAATCTGGGGCGGATGAGGCACCTTCCCTTCGGAGAACAAGAATGGGAGCGTCTCCTCCCCTCCGATCTTAATGGCATGGGAACGGCTCCCTCCCTCGCTCTTAGTAGCGCCGATTGTAACTTCAGAAACTATACCAGACCATTTTTCCGTCACTAAACCTTCCGCCATATCGGTTCTCCTAGCTTTTGCAGTGTTTTTAAACTCAGATCATCCCTACTTAAACTCATAACCGAGCTTCCCTCTAAACCTGCATTTTCAATAGCCCTGTCAA
>DATJPP010000036.1:0-5554 GCA_035506355.1 Candidatus Margulisiibacteriota bacterium
AAAACTCCTGCAACTTTCCGTTTTTATACTTGGTGATTGAAACCGTAAAGTTCTTCTGGTCGTACTCCTCGGTTATCCTTTCTTCGTCGAGCCAATTCAGGATACAACGTTCTATCCTTACTGGAAGATAGGACTGCGGATCGCTGTAAATACGCTCGGTATCCTTAAAGTTGGCGAGCTTTGTCTCCATGATGAATTGGTCGAGGCTATTTCCGTTTATCTCCACTCCCGGCAGGCAGCTTAAAACCGCAGAACCCAGCCTGACTTTATATAATTTGATATCGTAAGTTATCTTTTCGCCTAAGCGCGGGTTGACTTTCTTCTCTGCTGCTGCTTTTACGATAGCCCTCCTCACAACTACAGGCTCGACTGCCTTAGGTTTAAGGGAGAGCAGCACGGATAAAATAAAGAGAAGGCCCGCAAGGGCCAGTAACAAGAGTATGAGTCTTCTCATTAACGATTGCTTACGGCTTAAGGTATGCCCTGATGATCTTTTGTTCTTCCAGCGGCCTATCCGAAGAATCGGTAGGAGTATTTTCTATTCTCTGCACGACATCGTAACCCGAAACCACCTCTGCGAATATGGTATGCTTCATGTTCAGCCAGGGAGTGGCTATGGTAGTAATAAAAAACTGGCTGCCGTTTGTATTCGGTCCGGCATTGGCCATGGCTACTATGCCGGGCTTGTCAAACTTGACCTCCCTTTTTACCTCATCTTCAAAAGGGCTGCCCCAGATAGACTCTCCGCCCCTCCCTGTACCGGTAGGGTCACCTCCCTGGATCATAAATTGTTTTATCACCCTATGGAAGATCACGCCGTCATAATACCCTTTATTTGCCAGCTGGATAAAATTTTCGCACGCCCTAGGCGCCACCTCAGGCATAAGCTTAATCTCAATGGTCCCCTGGCTGGTCTCTAAGGCCACAATCTTATCTGGTGCGGCAAAGGCATTACCACTGATCCCTAATAATACTAAGAACAGAAACCCGGACATTATCTGCATCAGGAGCTCTCCTTTCTCTGAATAACTGTCACTCTATGCAATGGGGATGTATTATATAACAAGTTCCTATCTTTGTCTTGAGCTTTTTTTACCTAGTTGACCTCGGCTTCCAGCTTACCGATCAGGCTTGAGGCCTCCCGGATTATCTCTGCCGGCAGGAGCTTAGAGATCTCCAGCTCCTGTTTAAGGGATTTAAGCGTGCCTAAGAATCTTTTAATCGTAGAAAGCCTTCTTTTCTGATAGGCCTCTTCAGGCTCCAGCTCCTGCCTCTCCCTGATTAATGCAGTCAGATCTCTTTTGACCTCATGCGCGTCTTTACCTTTTTCAAATACTTCTTTCTTAAGCCTGTGATAATCATGGCTATCCAGGGTCTTCTTATTTCTGGCCAGACGCAACAAATCTATGGATTCATAACTTGGCAATGCTGCGGTATCCTGGGAAACCATAAATTCAGCCTTTAAATATTCCGGCTCCTCCTTTTCAAGGAAAAAATAAGAACGCAGGAGCTTCATTGCCGTTTGCTTGCGTATGCCTATTTCTTTAGAGGCGTATAAATCAAAGTTTGAGTAGCCCCATTCTTTATAGTGTTTATCCTTCCATACGGAATATAGCGAACGGCCAAGCTCAACCCAGGAAGTCTTAAAGTTCTTGGCGCTTTCAAGTATATGGTACCTTAAGGTATCCTGCGACAAACCTGCCATTTTTTCTTCTATTGTTTTAAGGGATTTGGGTTTTAATGCATCCATCTCAAAGATTCCTTTCTTTTCAAGAGCTGGTTATTTTATCGGCATATATTATATCACCTAAAATCCAAAATCCGGTGTTATTTTCTTGGGTATCGGCCCCAATTATGCTATAATCCGGGTGGAGGTTTAGATGCCTGAGAAAAAGTCAAAGATACTGATAGTCGACGATGAGCCCGAGATAGTAGAGGTGCTCAAAGGCTTCCTTTCTATCAAGGGGTTTGAGGTCATGGGGGCTTCCAGCGGCAAAGAAGCCCTGAATATTTTAAAAGAACATAAAACAGACGTCATGCTTCTGGATATCATCATGCCTGAGCTAAGAGGCACGGAGGTAGCCAGGATAGTAAAAGACAATTACCCTAACACCAAGGTAATAGTCCTCACCGGTTATCCCGGGGAAGGGGAAAATTTGTACAAGGATAACCTCCTGGAGGCGTTTTTCGTAAAACCGGTAAAACTTGAGAAACTTTATGAGAAACTAACAGAGGTCCTGGCTAAAAATGAGAAGGATGACACATTAAGCCTTAAAAAGGGCGTTAAAACCCGCCTGATTTTTATCAATGCCCGACTGCTCTT
The DNA here is from genome assembly GCA_035506355.1 of Candidatus Margulisiibacteriota bacterium. Lineage (GTDB taxonomy): Bacteria > Omnitrophota > Gorgyraeia > Gygaellales > Profunditerraquicolaceae > DATJPP01. The sequence goes on from DATJPP010000036.1 coordinate 2,324, forward strand.
CGTGGGCGCTTCCGAAGAAACGCAAAATTTCCTTACCTCGCAATTTAAACAGCTCACTTATAGAGGGCAGAATTACGAGATTGAAAGCGCCTTAAACGACAACGAGGCCTTCCAGAAGATACCCCTGTTTAACCCGGATATAGTAATCTTTGACAACTCTTACCTGGAAAAACTTTCTTATGACCTCCCACGCAGGATTTTATTTCTATCGGCGGATGTAAAAGAAGTGCTCTCATCTAACCTGAACTCCGCAAGCTATGAACTCAGCGCCCTTGAAAACCTTATCGAAAACGTGCGCTCTCTCTGCGTAAAAAACAACCTCATCGAAACCAGGGAGATGTGATTTAAGGAACAGGCGCCTGCCTATCCAAATCCCAGCCGGCGATATTTATATTACGCCCTTCTTTAAGTTTGCTGGTCAACTCATTAACCAGGGAAGCGATCCATTCGTTACGGTTAGATGCGCTAAAAATAACGGTTACGGACTTATTCTCCTTATCCACATCCACATTTAATACGCCCGGATACATCCGGCAGACCTGGGCTGCCAGGTTCATAAAAGCAGGGAAATCCGCAGGGGCGGATCTGGCGGAGGGGTCTCCTTTAGTAGGCAGGGGTATGAAGCGGATATTTACGCGGTAAGACTTGTTACCGTCAAGCGGCAGAAGTACGGAATCGCCCTTGACTCCCACCATCCTTAAATACATATCGTATTGCGCGAATGCCTTGCCGAAAGAAAAAACCAGTAATAATAACACTGCTGTGGTAATCTTTTTAAGCATCTTCACCCTTACTCATTTGATAACCGCAAAAGGACAGATCTGATTATAGGCACAGTAGGTACAGGCCATGTAAGCGGGCGTTGCCTGAAAGTCCTGTCTGCGTAACCCTTGCGAAACAAGGGCGACCTTCTCTTTTATCTCTTCATGACTCTCTTCATCAATATCAGAATAACCGATTATCCCTGACTCCAGGAAATACAAGGCTACGCGTTTAGGGAAAACCTTAAATATATTTCCGTAGGCTAAGGAATACAATTGCAGCTGCAGGCTCTTTTTTACGCGCTCATCTGCTTCTTTCTGCGTCTTTATCGCCGAGGTCTTGAAATCCATGATCACTATCCCCTCTGGCCCGGCATCTACCCGGTCAAAACGCCCGCTGATCCTGGCCTCACCCAGCGTAAAGTGAAATTCTTCTTCAATGGACTGAGGAAGAGAATTAAGTTCCTCTTCCCGGTTAAAAAAGCGGATCAATGCCTCCTGGCCTACCCGGGAACGTTCTTCTTGATGCTTGCGGTCCAGAAACCCCTGAGGGTCGAAACTCTCGTTAAAGGCATTCAAAAGTTCGGCCTGCGACATCTTACTGCCAGAGAGTTTACGTTTGAAATACTTACTTACCGCATCGTGCATCGCCCGGCCATAAATAACCGTATGGTGCTCCATAATCGGCACGCGTAGAATATTTACGTATTTATATTTCAAAGGACAGGTCAGGTAATCGTCTATATGGTAATAGCTTAAGTTGATAAGCTTTCCCTGCGTTACCTCGCGGGCTCTTGGAGACGACCCCTTACTGGGCGCGAAACGGCTGATCGCCTCCAGCGCAGAGGACTTTTTCTTGTCTTTTGCCTCGGTTTGTTTATCCAGCGCCTCCAGGACAAATTGGCTTACCCGGCGTAAGCGGTTCCCTCCGTAATCTTCGGCGCTGGTTAAATACAGCTCTTCCTTTGCCCGGGTCATCCCCACATAAAAGAGCCTGCGTTCTTCCTGGATATGGAAATCGCCCTGGGGGAGGACTTCTTTAATCAAGGCATCGGGAAGTTCAATAGGCTGGCTGCGGCGCGGCCAGGGGAAACGCCCCTGCACAAGACTAACCAGGAAGACTACCCTGAATTCCAGCCCCTTGGCCTTATGAATAGTAAGCACATTTACCGCATCGGTATCCAGGTCTGCCTCTACCGTCGGAGGGTCATCACCCGCTTCTATTAAGAGATTGAGGTAATTAACAAAGCTTAAGACCCTATCCTCCCGCGCCACCAGCTCAAAATCGCGCACGTTATTAAAAAATTTGGCGATATTCTGTATTTTGATTTCTTTCTCCAGCGAGGGATTAAGGGTCAGGCTTTTTAAGTATCCGGTGTCGGTCAAGAAACTGTAGAGGAGCCTTCCGGTAGTCTCTTCCCGGGAAACCTTGAGGAACTTATCCAGGTCAGCGAGTATATTCTTGATCTTGCCGCGGCTTTCCTCGCTTATATCTTTTAGCTCCTCTATATTATCTAATTCCTGAAATACCTGATAGAGCGGTTTGTTCCGGCGCCTGGCGTAATGATTGCAGGTAGCCAGCTCTGAAAGTTCCAAAGAATAAACCTCCGAGCTGACCAGGTAATACAGGCTCAGGGACTCAGAGGGGTTTGCACATACGCGCAGGAAATTTATGCACAGCCTGACCTCCTCCCGGGAGTAAAGACCCTGGTTGCCGCTGAATTGCCAGGGGATCTCCTGCATATTCAAGGCCTGCAGGAAATTTTGGGCGTCGGAATTGGAACGCACCAGTATGGCAAAGTCCCGGAACCTAAACTCACCCGTCGAGACCTTCTCTTTGATGATTCTGGCCACATTATCCGCTTCGGTAGAGACAGAATCAAAGTGCAGATGCCTTATGGGCTCTCCGTCTTTGCTAAGTCCTACCAACCGTTTATCAATATTGGCCTTGACCTCAAAACGCTCCGGGTTGTTATGCTGTATGAGACGGTAGGCACTATCAAGTATCACCTGTGTCGAGCGGTAATTCCGGATAAGCGAGATCTTGGAGGCGTCAGGGTATTCTTTGATGAAGTTGAGCACATTACTGTAGGCAGCGCCCCGCCATCTGTAAATACATTGGTCATCATCGGCGACTACCGTGATATTCTTGTGCCCGGCAGACAAAAGTCTTACTATCTGGAATTGCGCAAAATTCGTATCCTGAAATTCATCCACCAGTATATACTTGAATTGCTTCTGGTATTTTCTTAAGACCAGCGGATGCTCCCGCAGCAGATTAAGGGCCAGATAAAACTGATTTCCGAAATCAAGGAGTCCTTCCCGGGCGAGCAATTCCTGGTAATGCAAGTATGCAGAAGCTACCTCCATCTGCTGCAGTGCCTCCTCCTCTTGCGCCGGGTCCTGCTTCTCTTCCTTGGCCTTTAATACCATATCTTGCGCAAACTTAAGATACTCATGCGCAGAGATA
>DATJPP010000037.1:0-3741 GCA_035506355.1 Candidatus Margulisiibacteriota bacterium
CCACATGTAGCGCATTGGGGTATGGCAATAGGCAAAATGCGGGATCCCCTTAGGCACCCTCACTCCTTTAGCTACGCAGTGGCTTGAGCTAAGTATAAAATCAAAACCCCTTAAATCAAAACTCTCGATAGCCATGGGGAAGAGCGGTAAATAACTCCTGTAATGCGTGTATACTTTGGGCAGATGCTGCGCAAAAGAAGTTTTTATCTTCATCTTCTCTATGGCCGGGCTAACCGAACCTTTATTATGTAAAAGCGTAAAGACCGTTGCCTCCGGGAAAAGCCGGCAAAAAACCTCAAGCACCTTCTCTCCTCCCCGCATGCCGGTGAGCCAGTCATGGATTAAGGCAACTCTCACTTTAACTCCTTGCTGCGGCTTCGCGATAAACCTTTAGCGTCTCTAAAGCCGTATTTTTCCAGGAAAAATTACCCGCCCTTTCTATCCCCGCCTGCGACAAAGCCTGCCTGAGCTTTTGGTCATTTATGGCCCCTGACAAGACAAAGGCCATCTCTTCCACATCCTGGGGGTTAAAGAATACAGCTGCATCCTTCGCTACTTCCGGCAGCGAGCTGGCAGTGGAGGATGCAACCGGAACTCCGCAGGCCATCGCCTCCAGCACGGGAAGACCAAAACCCTCATAAAAAGAAGGAATAACTACCAAGCCGGCAAGGTTATAGATGTATACCATATCCTGCGATGGTATCTCTCCTAAAAATAGTACCTTGTTATCTTTGATCTTCTGCAAGATTCTCCCAGAGTTGCGGTAACTCCTCCCTACTATAACCAACTCCCATTTCAGCCCTTTTCTTTTCAAATTTGCATAGGCCTCGATCAACCCGGGTATATTCTTATGGAGCCTTAAGGAACCCACGAAAAGCATGTACTCCTTAGGCAGATTATACTTTTCCCTTACCTGCTCCCTCTTTACGTCTTCCCTGATGGGCCTGAATACCGGATCAGGGGCCTCAGCGATGACTTTTATCTTATCATCTACTTTGGGAAATGACGCCTTCAGGTCCTCCCTTGTATTCTCTGAAACCGCGATGATCCTTCTTGCAGAAGAGAGCGCCCTGTTAATCAATGGCTTAACTACCAGCCCCTTCAGGAAACTCCTTGATCCGGTGAACTTGAGATAAATCAGGTCATGGATAGTAAGGACCAGGTTATTCGCCCCTGAAAAAGGCGCGTTAAAATGCGGGATATGCAATACATCCAGGGAATCTTTCCTAAATACCTCGCCCTTTAGCTCCTGCCAGCCATATACAGGCGCAAAATATTCCCTGACCCGCAGCCCCTGAAATTCACTGAGCCTTACGGGGTCACCGTAGAGGATGAATTCCTCCTGGCTATCAAGAGAGACGAGTGCGTGGAGAAGATTCTTGATATAACGGCCTATTCCCGGATGCGTAATCATCCTGGCATCAAAACCAATCCTCATCTTTTAACCGCCTTTTCTGCCTCTTCGACCACATCAGCCACTGAAATAAGCTTCATGCAAATGTTTTCACCGCAGTATTCTTTTTCGCATCCCTTGCAGGTAACGTCTCTGGTAATAATGCTTACCTTGGAACCCGGGGGAGCCCACTCTTGTGTATTATTGGTAGCGCTGTACAAAATTACCGAAGGCAAACCTGCCACGCCTGCAATATGGCTTGGCCCTGAATCCACTCCGATGAACAGGTTTGCTCTTTTAAGAAGCAAGAAGAGTACCTGAATAGAAGTATCCCCGGCAAAGTTTAAGGCGCCGGCATGGCTGGCGGCAATAATCCTATTATTCGTTTCTATATCCGACTTTGACCCGATAAGGATTATCTTAGCCTGGAATTTCTCAAAAATAACATCTATCAGCCTGGAGAACCTGTCATCACTCCAGTCTTTAGCCGGGTATCCGGCGTGCGGATGGATCACGGCTACAAAATCTCTGTCGCTTATCCTGCTATTCTCAAGCAGGCCTGCAAGCTTATCTTGGTCGGATGCCGTGGTATATATTTCCGGCACAGCCCCGGCTGCTTCAATGCCGAGCCCCCTGACTAAATCCAGGTTATGCTCTAATGCCGAAGCATCTCTTTTGTACGGCGGATTAACCTGGAGGAGGAAACCTCCGCCGGTAATTCCATATCCGGCCCTGAATTTTATCCCCGCCAGATACATCAGCAGGATATGCCTGAAATCTCCCCGCAGGTCAAGGCCTAAATCATAATTATTCTTTCTTAAGTATGCAGCGAGCGCCAAAAAACTCTTTAAGGAAAACAACTTATTATTTTTCCTATCAAACCAGGGGGCATCGTATACTATTATCTTATTCAGGTAGGGGTTATTAGCAAGCAATTCCTGGGACCAGGATGCCGCTAAGAAATCTATCTTTGCTTCCTCGTAACTATCTTTCAGCGTTTTCGCTATGCTGGATGAATACAGAACGTCTCCGAGATGGTCCAGCCTGATTATGAGGATTCTTTTTGCCTCAGATGGCCTCTTCTGCCGGATGAGCCTTATAAAGAAGAAAAGCACATAACCGCATAAATCTATTACGGCGAAGAGGATTACAAAGAAAATATTTTTGAATACATATCTCATCTAAGACCGCCGTACCAGCAGGATTTTTTAGCTCGCGACCTTATCGAATTTAAATACCTCGAAGATCGGGACCAGACTCATTTTAAGAAAAAAGCTATATTTCCGTTGCGATATTATTTTATAGGATGAGGCGCTCTTTAAGAGCGTCTTTGTAAACTCCGCGGTTTTTACGTAATCCAAACGGCGGTAGACAAATACATCCTGCTTTTTCCTCTCTTTTTCGATATCTGCGATATTCTTTAATTCCATCGGCTGGGGTTCTATATAATAACGCTCTGCTTTATAAAGACCGGATAAAGAATAGACAGACCTAGATGCGCTGGAATTACAATAATCCCTCAGCTGTGCCACCTCATCACAGCCTATCTTCCTGTTCAGGAAGCGCTTATAAGTAAATAGCGCGGATAGCATGAAGAGCCCGATTACGCAGGATCCCAAGAGAAGCCTGAAATCTTTCCTCCTGATCCGGGAATATAGCCATTGAAGCGCGTAAGATATAAAAAGGAAGGAGACCGGAATCAAAGGAAAGGTATAATAGTTATGAGGGTTTTTAAAACATATGAGAATGAATACCGCCGTAATCCAGAATACAAGGAACAGATACATAACGTTCTTTTTGAAACTTAGGAAAAACCCCAATAAAATAAGGGGCAGGTAAACCGGCTCGAATGTCCTGAATATAAAATCTCCTGCCCTAAGAATGCTCACCTCTCCCAGGGTTACATCCCCGTCTAAATGCTTAACAAACTCCATCCCCCACCTCAGGTAGTTATGCATAAACCAGGGGGCCACTATTAACAGGGAGAGAAGGATAAAGAGGATAATCCTGCCCAGGCTTTTTTTAAATCCCTGCTTATCCAGAAATACCCTGCTTATTTCTGTAGAAGAGACGATTATAGGTCCTAATAGGGCGCTCTGTTTGGAGAATACCGCGATGCCGCTGAGTAAGCCTGAGAGGATAAAGCAGGAAAACTTCCCTTCTTTTATTGATTTCAGATAGAAATAAAAACTGCCTGCCATAAAGCAGACGAAAACGGAATCGGTCTGGACGATAAATCCGTACATATTGAACATGCTATTCAATGCCATCAGGCTTGCGGCAAGCAAAGCAGTCCCCTTATCAAATATGGCCTCCCCCAGGAGATAAACAAAAACAAGCGTAGTGCT
>DATJPP010000038.1:0-12805 GCA_035506355.1 Candidatus Margulisiibacteriota bacterium
GGCCGATGCCCTCTCAATTATTGCTATCGTCATCTTAAATGCGATATTGGGTTTTATCCAGGAATACCGCGCGGAGAGGTCATTAATCGCCTTAAAGAAACTATCTTCACCCCTGGCCAGGGTAATCCGCGACGGGGAACACAGCGTTATACCTTCGATAAAACTGGTGCCCGGGGACTTGGTCGAACTGGGGGCCGGCGACCATATTCCCGCTGATTGCCGTCTTGCCTGGGTTACCTCTAATTTCAGCACCCAGGAAGCAAGCCTTACCGGAGAATCCATCCCGCTCTTAAAAACCACAGTTGCCTTAGAGGAAAGAGAGACGCCCTTAGCCGAGAGGGCTAATATGGTATATATGGGAACGTCTGTGGTCTCGGGAAAAGCAAAGGCGATGGTTATAGATACGGGGATGCGTACCGAATTAGGGAAGATTGCCGGCATGATCCAGGAAACAGAAGGCACATCTACGCCTTTACAGAGAAAATTAGAGGAATTTGGCAAGTGGATAGTGTATCTATGTTTTGTCTTGGTAGGATTGGTGTTTATCTTGGAATGGCTGCGCGGTGGCAAGATTATGGATGTATTTTTGACATCAGTGAGCCTGGCGGTCGCCGCTATCCCGGAAGGCCTGCCTGCGGTAGTCACCATCGCGCTTGCCTTAGGCCTCCACCGCATGGTCAAGCGCCAGGTGCTTATCCGAAAACTCCCTTCTGTTGAAACCTTAGGCTGCACTACGGTTATCTGTTCGGACAAAACAGGGACCTTGACTAAAAATGAAATGACGGTGCAAAAGGTATTTACGGGCGGTAAACTTTTTGAAGTAACCGGCACCGGATACACCCCTGGCGGAGAATTCTTATTCGGCAAAAAACAAATCAATACAGCCGATTACCCCGGTTTAGAGAATTTATTAAGATGCGGGGTGCTCTGCAATGGGGCGCAGTTGATTGAGAATACCGGCGTATATAAAATAGTAGGCGACCCCACCGAAGGCTCTCTTTTGGCTGTTGCCGGCAAGGCAGGGATAACCAAGGAGAAACTGGAGGAAGATTTTTCCTTTATTGACGAAATACCCTTTGATGCCGAACGTAAGAAAATGACGGTTATCCGCGGGCACGAAGGAAAGAGGTTCGCTTTTATCAAAGGTGCACCCGATATGCTTTTAGGCGATTGCGTCAATATTGAAGAAGACGGCGTAATTAGAAAGTTAACTGAGCAGGACAGAGCGGATATCCAGGGAATTAACAGCGAATTGGCGGGTGAGGCGCTGCGGGTGTTGGCGGTTTCATACCGAGAGCTGGATGAAGGTTTAGAAAACTACGACGCAAAGAGCGTAGAAAAGGATCTTACCTTTTCCGGATTGGTTGCGATGATAGACCCGCCACGCGAGGAAGCAAAAAGGGCCGTAGAGGAGTGTAAGGCCGCCGGGATAAAGACGGTAATGATTACCGGCGATCATAAGAATACGGCGGTTGCGATCGCGCGCAGAATGGGTTTCTTTAATGACGGCTCTCTGGCATTAAGCGGCGAAGAACTGGATAAACTAAGCGATGAAGAGCTTTACGGAAAGGTAAGGGATATCTCGGTATACGCCCGGGTCTCCCCGGAAGATAAATTACGGGTCGTGCGTGCCTGGCGAAGGCATGGAGAAGTTGTAGCTATGACCGGAGACGGCGTTAACGATGCCCCGGCAGTTAAAGAGGCGGATATAGGTATCGCTATGGGTCTTACCGGTACCGATGTGACCAAGGAGGTATCGGAGATGGTTGTAATTGACGATAACTTCGCCTCGATTGTCGCGGCAGTAAAAGAGGGAAGGGGTATTTACGCCAATATCAAGAAGTTCGTGCATTATCTTCTCTCCTGCAACAGCGGTGAAATACTGGTGATGTTTGTATCTTCTCTTATCGGCCTGCCTGTGCCGTTACTGCCAATCCAAATTCTCTGGGTTAATCTCGTAACTGACAGTCTGCCGGCATTGGCTTTGGGCGTGGATACGGTTGAGCCCGACATTATGCGACGCTTGCCCCGCAAGACTGATGAGCCGTTAGTTACTAAGAGAAGGGCATTCTTGATGCTGACCCAGGGTCTTTTTATCGCATTCTGCAGTTTGTTGGCCTTCAGTTTTGTTTTGTTTGTTGAAAAAGAAGGCATAGGACGGGCAAGGACAGCGGCGTTTATTGTCCTCTCATGCTCGCAATTATTCCATTCTTTCAACTGCCGCAACATGACGGAGTCTATCTTTAAGCTCGGGATATTCAGCAATAAGAAATTGATTATTGCTGTGTTTATCTCTTTTCTCCTGCAGATGGGTGCGGTAAATTCGGGTTTTGCCCACAAAATATTCAAGACCGAGATGCTCGGGGCATTTGATTGGTTGTTAGTCTTAGCCGTTTCTTCCTTTCCGCTGTGGGCGATGGAAGCGGCTAAGCTCTTAAGCAAGCCTTTTGGATTATTAGAGAAGGCCTCTTGAGGCCTGTCGAAAGGGAGGCTATATGTTAGAATTTAAGATGGTAAAAATCAACAAACCAGATGCAGTTAACCTGATCCTGGGGCAGAGCCATTTTATTAAAACGGCGGAAGACCTGTATGAAGTGTTGGCGAATGTGCCCGGGATGAAGTTTGGCTTAGCCTTTGTGGAGTCCTCCGGAGTCTGCAAGGTCAGGCTCGAGGGTAATGACGAGGAGCTTAAGAAACTTGCCGCAGAGAATGCCTTGGAGATCGCCTCCGGACATAGTTTCGTCGTTTTCCTAAGAAACGGCTATCCAGTGAATGTCTTGAATGCGATTAAGAATATACCGGAGGTCTGTAATATCTATTGTGCCTCCGCCAACCCGGTTGAGGTTATTGTAGCCGAAAATCAGACTGGCTCAAGAGGGATATTGGGGGTTATTGACGGCGCCAGGGTGCAGGGGGTGGAGACGGAGGGGGAGCTTGAATCACGGCGCTCTCTCCTGCGCAAGATAGGTTACAAATTGTGATTACTATTGCAATTTTTTGAGCTTTTGATATAATTTTATCCTCCTGATGGATTACAAAAAATTCCGCAAAAAGCTTGGCCGTTTTGTCGGCTGGCTGGCATTAAAGACGTGTTCTTTGATAATACGTGTCCTGCCGATGCGTTATATTTATGCCTTTGCCGGAGGGGTCGCTTTCTTAGGATACTATATCGCCGGTAAACAAAGGAAGATCGCCCTGCATAGCCTCTCGGTTGCCTTTGGCAAGGAGAAATCCGCTTCAGAGATCGAAAAGATTGCCAAAGATTGTTTCTCTTTTATGGCCAAGTCAGGGGTCGAGGTTCTCTTCTTTATGAATAAGCCCAGGCTTATTGATCAGCGCTTCAGCATGGAAGGGAAAGAAAACCTGGATAGGGCTCTTTCTAAAGGTAAGGGCGTTATCTTAATCAGCGCTCATTTTGGGAATTTTCCCCTTATGCTGGCTAAAATAAGCATTGCGGGGTATCCGACTTCGGCAATCATGCGCCCTATGCGGGATCCCCGCACAGAAAAGATATTCTCTCGTGAACGCGAAAAGCTTAAGATCAAGACGATATACAGCCAGCCGCGCAATGCCTGTGTGGGCGGGACAATCGAGGCGCTTAGGAATAACGAATTGGTTTTCATACCGGTTGACCAGAATTTCGGTACTGCAGGAGTATTTGTAGATTTCTTCGGTAGGAAAGCGGCTACTGCGACCGGCCCTGTAATTTTTGCGCAACGTACCAAGGCGGCAATAGTCCCTTGTTTTACAATCAGGAACCAAGACGACACGCACAGGATCGTTTTTGAGCCGGAGCTGGATATGGAAAAAGGCTCAAGCCCCCAGGAGACAATAATTAAGAACATACAGAAAATAACTGATATAATAGAGTGTTATATACGCAGGCATCCGGCAGAGTGGGGCTGGATACATCGTAGGTGGAAGACACAGGAAAAGGAGGTGTGAAATGGCGGAAGAAGCAAAGAAGGCAGAATCCAAGAATATATTCTCTACGCTGCTTAAGCTTATCCTGGGCCTTGCATTTTTAGTCTTAGGTGCTTGGGCTGTTTTTCACTGGAGAGGGAATCTTTTGGTAGTAGTAAAAGGCTGTGTGGGGTTATTTCTCCTCTTGGCCGGGATAATTACCTTAGCTATAGCAAAAGAATAACCGGCGTTCATCAATAAACAGGGCTTGAAACCGGGATTAACTTCCCCTTGAGCCCTGTTTTTTTATCCGTCTTTACTATTATAATATTTTACGGTATAATAAGTTAAGCTTTTTTGCAAAGGAGAAGAAAAAAATGGAGACAGCGTTAAAGAGAGAAATAATCTCAAGTAAAGGGCTATCCAGGGCAATCGGCGTATCCCTTTTTGTCATCCTAACCGCGTTGGGCGGTTTTGTGCGCATACCACTCCCCTTTACCCCGGTGCCGCTTACCCTGCAGACCTTCTTTGTCCTGCTTTCAGGGTTGATCTTAGGCAGGGGGCTGGGGCTTCTTTCTCAATTTTCTTATCTTATTCTGGGTATCGCCGGCCTTTCGGTTTTTTCTGGCCCCGGGTGCGGCCTGCTCTATCTTCTGGGGCCCACGGGTGGCTATCTCTACGGTTTCTTAATAGCCAGCACCTTGACAGGCCAGGTCAGGGGTGCTAAGGCAAGCTTTAAGAGGACTTTCTTCCTTCTTTGTTCAGCGGACCTGCTGCTTCTGGCATGCGGGACTATCTGGTTGAAATTCACCCTTAACTTGAGCATAGCTCAATCGTTGAGTCTCGGATTCCTGCCATTCCTAGCCGGAGACATGATTAAGGCATTGAGCGCCACCTTGATTTATCTTAAGATAGAAAACCGTGTAAAAATGATTTTTTGATAAGGCTCCCATCTTGACAAAATTTTAATCTGTGATAGAATAATTACCCAAGGAGGCAGAGAAATGAAGAATAAATTTATTATTACATTAGGGGCTTCGGCTTTATTAATATTCGTCAGTCGGGGTTTAGTTTTAAGCCAGGAGGAGACTCCCGCACCTGCGCCTGCAACTGCGCCTGTCCCTGCCTCTGCCCCTGCCGATGTAAAGGTGGATACGGAAACGCAGTGGGTCTGGGGAGAGGTGCTCTCTATCGACGCACAGAAACAAGAGATCAGGATTAAATACCTTGATTATGAGACTGACCAGGAAAAACAGATGAGTATTTCGGTAGATGAAAAGACCACCTATGAGAATGCCAAGTCCATCGGCGATATCAAAACCGGGGATACGGCAGGGATAGATTATGTGGACTTGGATGGCAAGCTTATCGCCAAGAATATCAGCCTTGAAAGGCCTGAGCCTGTAAAGTCTGAAAGCGATACCGCTGTCAAGCCGGCAGCAAATAGCAGCAACGATGTTACGCCGCAGGATCTAAACAAGCTCGAATAAACACATAAGACTAATTAGAAAAACGAGCGTCTTTTAGGCAGGGATAAAACCCTGCCTAAAAATTTTGAATGTTAGCTAAACCCAAACTGATTATTTTTGACTTGGATGGCACCTTGATAAATGCCTACCCGGCTATTATCAGCAGTCTTAATTTTACCCTGGCCAAATTCAAGTTGCCTCTTCAGAGCGACCATACCATCCGCAGGGCAGTGGGCTGGGGAGATGACCTACTGCTTAAGCCTTTTATAGGGAAAAATAATTTAACAAAAGCACTTTATCTCTACCGCAGACACCATCAAAAGGCCTTGTTAGAAGAATCTTTTCTTTTCCCGAGGGCAAAAATGGTTTTACGCTTGCTTAGGCAGCGTGGTTTTAAGATTGCCGTTGCCAGCAACAGGCCTTCCCGGTTCTCCAGGATCCTTATCAGACACCTGGGTCTTAAGAAGTATTTTGACTATGTGCTATGCGCGGATGTCTTAAAGCACCGTAAACCTCACCCTTTAATTTTGCAGCGAATAATGCGTCATTTTTCCGTAGAACCCAAGGATACGCTCTATGTGGGAGATATGAATATAGACGCCCAGGCCGGAAGGCGTGCCGGGGTTAAGACGGTTATCGTTACCACCGGATCAAGCGATCCGGCAGAGATAAAAAAAGAGAAACCCGGATTCGTCATCAAGGATATCTCGGCTTTATTAAAACTGCTCTTTTAGCTTTGTCTTGACAGTGGGTCTCTTTGGTAATATAGTAATTGAGAAAAAAAGGGGGGAAGATGAAGAGAATTATCTTAAACTTTGCAATAATATTGCTTGGTTTCGCCTTGGCGAATTCCTTTGCCCAGGAGAATAAGCCGGCCACCCCTGCTAAGAAGATTATTCTTCTTATTGCGGAGCAGAATATCGAAGGGCCGCAGCGCGCCTGGTGGGCAAGCGAAGTCGACCTCTCTACCGTAGAGGCGAATATCGCCAGGAAACTTATCGAGAGCGGCTTTGAGATAGCAGAGCCTTCTTTGGTTACAAAAGAACTGAAGCAGTCCCCTGCCTTTAAGACGGTAGACCTTTCAGAAACCAAATCCGTGGAACTTGGCAGTATTTCTAAGGCGGATTACGTAGTATTAGGTAAGGCGATAGCTTCTGCAGGTGGGAATATCCCGCAATCTTCCATGCGCTCCTGTTTTGCCAATGTTACCGTAAAGGTCATCAGAATAAAAGACGGCCAGGTAATTGCTTATCTTGATTCCGCGGGAAGCTCCGCGCATCTGGATGTAATCAGCGGCGGCAGAGAGGCGCTGGCTAAGGCCGGAGAAGGCCTGGCCACGAAGATAATAGAGGCAATAAATAAAGTCGGAGGTAAGTAAAATGAAAAGATTGGTAGAGATAGTTTGTGTTCCTTTAGCCCTGTTTTTCGCTGCAGGATGCGCTTCATTAAATATGCAGCCTACTGCTCAGGTGGATAATACTGCCGGTACAGCCGCCTTGCCGCCTTATAGCGGGCCAAAGGCGCGTATCGCAGTAGCAGATTTTGAGGTCAAGGCAGCCAAGGCCAGCAGAGAGATAGGTTCTGGTCTGCGCGAGATGCTCATAACGGCGCTTGTGAACAGTAATCGTTTCTCTGTGGTGGAGCGCCAGGCATTAAATGCGGTAATGCAGGAGCAGGAGTTATCTGCTTCCGGAGCCGCACAGGCAGGGAGCGGGCCGCAGAGAGGGAATATCAGGACTGCAGATTTAATTATTACGGCAGCGGTTACCGAGTTTGAGCCGCAGGCCTCTGGAGGGAGCGCTGGTATCGGCGGCGGCGGCGGAGTCGGCAACGGGATATTGGGCGGATTATTAGGGGCAGCCTTGAATAAGGCGCACATGGCCCTGGATATACGTGTCATAGATGCCTCTACTTCGGAAGTCCTGGCTGCTACCCGCGTACAGGGACAGGCTAGTGATGTCGCCGGTGGATTCGTGGGCGGATTTATAGGCGGCTGGGCTATGGGCGGCGGATTATCCGCTTATGCTAATACGCCTATGGAGAAGGCGATACGCGTGTGCATTATCGAATCTGTACGCTATCTCTCGCAGACAATATCGGCAAATTATTATAAGTACTAAAATAACTTTTAAGATTATAAAATAATATGGGAAAACGCAAACGCAGAGGCAAGCTTAACTGGCGCTCCAAGAAAGCCAATAAAGGAAGAAAGCCCAACTTAGGGTGAGATACCCTGGGAATCGGGTGATTTTGGGGGTTGGTATTTTGGGGGCCAACCGCTATACTTGAGGCAATAATAGCTTGCTTTGTTTCGTGGTTTTTCTTAGGGTTTTACCGTTTCCTCCTGCCCTTTACCGCCGAATGTTCTACCTTGGTTTTTTTAGCCTTTCTGCTTGGTATTATATATAGAAAGCCGCCTTAAAATATTCTTGCCATGAAAAAAATATCCTTAATACAGATGAAGGAAAAGCAGAAGGCTAAAATCCTGGAGATTTCTGGAAGCGCTAATTTACAGAATAAACTGATGAATTTGGGGTTATGCCCCGGTAGAGAAATAACCAAGCTTAGCCACATGGCCTTAAGGGGGCCGGTGACCATCAAAGTCTACAGGAGCGTCCTGGCGCTGGGCCATAGCATGGCAGAGAAGGTAATCGTAGAGGTAGAATGATAAAGAAGGTATTCTTATTAGGTAATCCTAACGTAGGGAAAAGCGTAGTCTTCTCGCGCCTGACCGGGGTGCAGGTGATATCTTCTAATTATCCGGGAACGACCATCGGCTTCTCCAGCGGTTTCCTTAATACCAAAGAGGAAAAGATCGAGGTCATTGACCTTCCCGGGTCATATTCTCTGCAGCCGACTTCCAAGGCCGAAGAGGTCGCTGTCAATCTGTTAAAAGAAGAGCGCAAGGATGAGATCGCGGTGATCAACATCCTTGATTCCACGAACTTAGAGAGGAATCTCTTCCTGACCTTACAATTAATTGAAGAAGGATATTCTCTTATCGTCTGTTTAAATATGTGCGACGATACCGTTCATAGAGGGATATATATTGACACGGAGAAATTGGAGGCCTTGCTGGGGGTGCCGGTGATCTCTACTTGCGCCGTAACCGGCGTGGGTATCAGGATGTTGATACAAAGGGTCCACGAGGCAAGGTCCACGCAGCGCAACAGGCTCAGCAGCCAGGAGCGCTGGCAGGAGATCGGCAAGATCATCGAGGCTACCCAGCGCCTGACACACAGGCACCATACCTTAAGGGAAATATTAGAAGATGCCTCAGTACGCCCTTTAAGCGGGCTACTCATCTCATCTGTGGTCATCTACGCCTCTTTTAAGATCGTGCGTTTTATCGGGGAATTGCTTATCAATAAAATATGCGATCCGGTATTTTCAAGAGTATACCTGCCGCTGTTGAATAGACTAAGTAATTTCTTAGGCAAGGGAAGTTTTCTTCACCACCTCCTTATGGGAGAGCTGATTAACGGTAAAATAGACTTTAAGCAATCACTGGGCATGCTTACTACCGCCCCTTACATTGAATTTGCCATGGTTTTACCTTACGTGGTATCTTTTTATTTGATTTTGAGTATCCTGGAGGATGTGGGGTATCTTCCGCGCCTGGCCATACTACTGGATAGCATTTTGCACCGGCTCGGCCTGCACGGCTATGCCATTATCCCGGTGCTTTTGGGCTTTGGCTGCAATGTCCCCGGCATACTTTCTACCAGGATCCTGGAATCAAAGCGGGAGAGGTTTATTGCTTCAACGCTCATCTCCATAGGGGTACCTTGTCTACCGCTACAGGCGATGATCTTTGGCTTGCTGGGTGGTTTCTCTGGTTTCTATGTAGGAGGGGTGTACCTGGTTTTATTCTCGCTGGTCATAATCTTAGGTTTGATCTTAAACCGCGCCGTCAAAGGCTTTAGCCCAGAATTCCTGATGGAGATACCTCCCTATCGTATCCCTCCCCCGGGGATATTATTCAGGAAATTATATTTTCGTATCAAAGGTTTTCTCGTCGAAGCCGTACCGGTAGTGCTAATGGGCGTATTAGCCATAAATATCATGCTTTATTTCCATGTTTTTGATTTTGTCACCGGGATCTTCGCCCCGGTAATACAGGGGCTCTTTGGCCTTCCTAAAGGAGCGGTGGTGGCGCTGATCATCGGGTTCTTAAGAAAAGATGTGGCCGTGGGGATGCTTATGCCCTTGAGCCTTAGCGCAAAACAGTCTTTTATCGCAACTACCCTTCTGGCCGTATCTTTCCCCTGTATCGCTACCTTCGTCATCATCTTAAAAGAGCTGGGTTTAAAGGGCTTGATAAAATCTACGCTTATCATGATAGCGGTAAGCCTAGCCGTAGGGACGCTGCTTAATTTTGCCATACTGCATTAATGAAAGCGATTGCTTTAATCTCAGGAGGCCTGGATAGCCTTCTGGCTGCCAGGTTAATTCAGGAACAGGATATTGAAGTAATCCCCCTCCATTTTAAGATTCCTTTTTGCCAGGAGAAGAAGGATAATCCTGGTAACGCTGACCTGGCGGCAAGGGCCCTGGCCCTTCCTTTAAAAACCAGTGATATCGCTGAAGATTTTTTAAGGCTTTTAGCGAAACCTAAACATGGGTTTGGCTCGCAGAAGAATCCTTGCATAGATTGTAAGATTCTTATGCTGGCTAAGGCCAAAAAGCTGATGGGCAAGTGGGGAGCCGGTTTTGTCATTACCGGGGAGGTGCTTGGGCAGCGGCCGATGTCACAGCATAAAAAGGCGCTGCAGGTTATTGAGAGGGAATCCGGACTGGAAGGATTAATCCTCAGGCCCCTTTCGGCGAAATTGCTTGCCGAAACTATACCCGAGAAGTCAGGGTGGGTCAAGCGCGATAAATTACTCTCTTTTAGCGGGAGGAGGCGCAGGCCGCAGATGACATTAGCGCTTGAATTCATGATCAGTAAATACGCCAACCCGGCGGGAGGATGTTTATTGACCGACCCGGAATTTGCCAGGAGGCTGAATGACCTTATGGCGCACCAGGAATTAAAGCTTGAGGATATAGAGTTGTTGAAGCTGGGCAGGCATTTCCGTGTTTCGCAGGAGGCTAAGCTTGTAGTAGGGAGGGATGAGTCGGAGAACTTGGAGTTGACAAGGCTCGCTCGCTCGGGCGATTACCTTTTTATGCCTACAGAGAATATGGCCGGTCCTACTTCTCTGGGGAGAGGCAAGTTTAACCCGGAGTTGATCAGGATTTCCTGCGGTATTACCTGCCGGTATTGCGACTTGAATGGTAAATCCGAAACCGAGATTATTTATCGGTTGCTCCCTACCGAAGAGTGCAATGTATTAAGTGCTGCCTGCGTCGCAGAGAAAGATTTCTTGCCTTTACGCATATGAAAGAAGCGCTGCTTTATGATAAAGAAGATGGAAACTCGGTCCGCTGTTATCTCTGCAGCCACCATTGTAAAATAGCAGACGGCGATTTTGGATTTTGCGCAGTCAGGCAGAATAAAGGCGGCATATTATATGCGCATTCTTACGGCAGGGTTATTGCTGCGCACGTTGATCCCATCGAGAAGAAGCCGTTATACCATTTCCTTCCCGGTTCCCGTAGTTTCTCTATTGCTACCATTGGATGCAATTTCCGCTGCGGCTTCTGCCAGAACTGGGAGATTTCGCAGCGCTCCTTCGCCAGGGAAGATATCTCAGAAAACGCCTTAATCGAGCCTGAAGAGATTGTCGCTGAAGCGCTTAAGAATAAATGTTTGAGTATCTCTTACACCTATACCGAACCGACCATATTCTTTGAATATGCCCTGGATATTTCTAAATTAGCCGAGGAGAAAGGGTTGCGCAATACCTTTATTACCAATGGTTACATGACCAGAGAAGCGCTTAAAGTAATCAAGCCGTACCTGGATGCGGCGAATGTCGACCTGAAATTCTTTCGTGAAGATTCGTACCGCAAAATATGCTCAGCAAGCCTGAAACCGGTTTTAGATTCCATCCGCTATATGAAAGATATGGGCGTTTGGGTGGAGATAACTACGCTGGTGGTGCCGGGTAAAAATGACTCTGAAGAGGAGCTGGGTGGTATTGTCGGGTTTATTGCCGGCGTGGATAAGGATATCCCCTGGCATATCTCACGTTTTCATCCGGATTATAAATTTACCGGATACAACTCAACCCCCGAAGGGACACTTAAAAGAGCTCAAGAGCTGGGTCGCGCTGCCGGCCTTACCTATATATATGTGGGGAATACCCAAGGCTTAGGCGATGATACTATCTGCCCATCCTGCCGCAGGGCCCTGATTAGGAGGGAAGTCTTTAGCGTTTTGGAGTATAATATAAAGGGCGGCAAGTGTCCTTTTTGTAATGCATTGATACCTGGGGTCTTTGCGGGCTGATAAATGGAGAGGCGGTAAAATGAAAAGGATAGAACTGGATGCCGGAAAATTATTAGAGAGGGTAAGACAGAATAAGCCCGTAGTCCATCACCTGACTAATTGGGTTACGATCTATGACTGCGCCAATATCATCAAGGCCTTGGGCGGCTCGCCGGTAATGGCGCACGCCAAAGAAGAAGTAGCTGAGATGGCTGGTATCGCTTCTTCCTTGGTCTTGAATATCGGGACACTCACAGTGGACTTTGTAGAAGCGATGAAAATTGCCGCCAAGAGCGCGAATAAGAAAGGGATACCTGTATTGCTGGATGTATGCGGCGCCGGGGCAACAGGGCTTAGAGACGATAAATGCTTTGAATTGCTGGATGAGGCAAGGATAGATATTATCAAGGGGAATTCTTCAGAGATTGCCAGGGTCGCAGGAGAAAAGGTACGTACAAAAGGGGTAGATGCTTCATCCCTAAACCTTAACCTGCAGAAGATAGCCAGAGATTTATCTTCTAAGCGTAAATGCACGGTGGTCATTACCGGAGAGACGGATATCGTTGCGGATGAGAAGAGGCTTTATCTGGTTAAGAACGGCGATAAGATGCTTTCTAGCGTAGTAGGCACGGGATGCATGGTTTCTTCTGTGATCGGAGTCTTTGCCGCGGTAGAGCGCGATCTCCTTTACTCCGCTGCCGCCGGCTTAGTCTGTTTTGAGGTTGCTGCCGAATGTGCCGCCAAGGAATCAGTGGGGCCAGCTTCTTTTAAAGAGAGGCTCTTTGATTTTATTTTCCGTATAGATAAACAGACCGTAAACAGGATGCAAAAGATAGAAGGATGAGAGGGTATTATTTTATCACTGACTCCAAGCTTAGCCGAAAAGGCAATATCAGCGATGTAAAGTCTGCTTTAGCGGCAGGGGTAAAGATAGTCCAATACCGCGAAAAGAACCTGGATACCTTCTTAATGTATCAAGAGGCGCTTAAGCTAAGAAAGCTATGCAGGGATATAACCTTTATTGTTAACGACAGGCTTGACTTGGCTTTGGCCGTGG